>CAYMSZ010000058.1:1355-4330 GCA_964393285.1 uncultured Lachnospiraceae bacterium
TGAGAAAACAGGAGAACCCCTATGCTTGGAATCATAGATACACATGCCCATTACGATGATGAGGCTTTTGATACAGATCGAGAGGAACTGCTTTGTTCCATGGAGAGCCATGGGATTGTACGCATTGTCAATGCAGGAGCCTCTATGGCATCCAGCCGCAGTACCCTGGAGCTGACCAGACAATACCCTTTTGTATACGGAACGGTAGGTGTGCACCCGGATGAAATTCATGAGCTAAATGAGGAAAGCTTTGGAGAGCTGGCGGAGTTGGCAGCCAATGAAAAAATTCTGGCCATTGGGGAGATTGGTCTGGATTATTATGTACCGTCTTTCATAGAAAAAGACCCGGTACAGGCCAGAGTTTACAAGAATGAAGAGCAGAAGGAAAAACAGAAATACTGGCTGGTTCGTCAGCTGGATCTGGCTCGTCAGCTCCATAAGCCTGTAGTGATTCATAGTCGCGACGGAGCTCAGGATACTTTGGATATTATTAAAAAGGAGGCAGCCGATTTGTGCTGCGACATCCATTGCTTTTCCTACGGACCGGAGCTGGCGGAGGAATATATCAAGAGGGGACACTATCTGGGAATCGGTGGAGTGGTCACCTTCCAGAACGGAAAGAAAATGAAGGAAGTGGTGGCAAAGGTACCCTTGGAGCGGATTCTCCTGGAGACGGATTGCCCCTATCTGTCTCCGGTACCAAACAGAGGCAAGAGAAATTCCTCTTTGAATCTCCCCTATGTGGTAGCTGCCATTGCAGAAATCAAGGGAGTCAGCCGGGAAACGGTTATTGAGGTTACCTGCCGGAATGCCCTCCGCTTTTATCAGATGCCGGAATAACAGAAATGATACAGGATAAATTTCGGAATCAAAAAAATCTGCAGCGGAAACATAAGTGAAATAAGAAAAGGAAGAAACATCTATGGCAAAACTGGGAAATCCACAGAATACAATAGAGATTTTACAAAAATATGATTTTCATTTTCAGAAAAAGTTTGGACAGAATTTTCTGATTGATGAGCATGTCCTGGAGAAGATCATTCAGGCAGCAGGTGTGACAAAGGATGATTTCGTTCTGGAAATCGGTCCCGGAATCGGCACCATGACCCAATATCTGGCAGAGGCTGCCAGAGAGGTGGCGGCAGTGGAGATTGATGGGAACCTGATTCCCATTTTGGAGGACACCCTGAAAGAATATGACAATGTTACCATTATCCATGACGATGTGTTAAAGGTGAACATTGCGAAGCTGGCAGAGGAGAAAAATGGAGGAAGACCCATTAAAGTGGTAGCCAATCTTCCTTATTACATTACAACGCCCATTATCATGGGACTTTTTGAAAAACAGGTTCCTATCCAGAATATCACCGTTATGGTACAGAAGGAAGTGGCAGAGAGGATGCAGGCAGGGCCGGGCACAAAGGATTATGGTGCCCTCTCCCTGACAGTGCAGTATTATGCGGAAGCGTATATTGCTGCCAATGTACCGCCCAACTGCTTCATCCCCAGACCCAATGTTGGTTCTGCCGTAATTCGTCTCACCAGATACCAGACACCGCCGGTAACCTGCCGGGATACGGAACTGCTGTTTCGCCTGATTCGAGGATCTTTCGCGCAGAGAAGAAAAACTCTCCAGAATGGATTATCCCATTCACCGGAACTGTCCTACACCAAGGAGCAGATTGCAGAGGCAATCGCAATCCTGGGACTGGACCCCTCTGTGCGAGGCGAGGCATTGACCCTGGCAGAGTTTGCGGCTCTGGCAGATACCCTTAGTGGGTTTGATACTTCTTGTCCAGGGTAAAGCCTCTTCCACGGACTTCTCTGACCTGAGAAATGACGAGGAAGGCATTGGGATCGATTTCTGCTACCAGACGATTCAGCTGCACCAGCTCCCGATTGGACAGAACGGTTAAGACGATTTGAGTATCTTTCTCGGTGAAGCCTCCGGCACCGTCTAACAGAGTAACCCCTCGATCCAGACGGCTGCGGATAGCCAGATTGATTTCCTCATGGCGAGGGCTGACGATTTTTACTTCTACCTTGTTGTTACCAAATATCAGAACCTGGTTCAGAGTGATGGTGTAAATCAGTACCAGCAGAATACCGTAGAGAACCTGCTCTGTATTGGAAAAGAAAACCTGGCTGATGAGGATCATCAGATCAAAGAGGTACATACTGACGGAGATGGGAAAGCCAGTGGAATGATTCAGCACCAGAGGAGGAATATCCATACCTCCGGTGGAAGCACCGGCCCGCATAACCAGTCCGATACCGGAACCGATCAATAAGCCTGCCATGACAGTAGCCAGCAGAGGATCCTGTGTCAGTACAACGTCACCAAAGCGGGAAGACATAACATGAAAGATCAGAGGATAGTAAAAGCTGCTGAGGATGGTGGTGAGAGCAAATTTTTTGCCGAGAACAAAGGCTCCTAACAGGAACATGACGATGTTAAAAAAGGCGACAAAAAGGCTCAAAGGAACACCGAAGGCATGTTGAAGAAACAGACCGAGACCTGTGGTTCCGCCTGTGATAATGCCGCTTGGCAAAACAAAAAAGGTAATTGCCGCGGAATACAAGGTATTGCCAAAGAGAATCATTAGAATTTGAAAAAGGGTGCCATAGCGTTTCATAAAGTTCCTCCTGATAAATGGAATGATCATATCACGTTTCTGTGGTGCCATGATAAAGTGAAAAAGAACGAGCAGACCTTTTGGCCTGCTCGTTTGATATTTTATATTGAATAGTAAGAAGGTAGACAAGGTCCCCCGGTAAGGGAGCCGGATGCAGTCTGTTCATAGTATCACCTTTCATCCATCAAATAAGTGACAAAAATCTTTTGACACTCACATCGCTGGATTATTTTACAGCAAAGTCAGGAAATGGGCAAGAGGAAATGTGTGGAGAAAGAGGAAAAGAATTTCATATTTGTACCGGGCGTGCT
The DNA here is from genome assembly GCA_964393285.1 of uncultured Lachnospiraceae bacterium. Taxonomy (GTDB): domain Bacteria; phylum Bacillota; class Clostridia; order Lachnospirales; family Lachnospiraceae; genus RGIG7193. The sequence continues at coordinate 4,303 of CAYMSZ010000058.1, forward strand.
ATAATGGGTGTAAGCGGATTTATAAAAT
>CAYMSZ010000058.1:4430-9242 GCA_964393285.1 uncultured Lachnospiraceae bacterium
AAATAATGTACATATGAGGGAGGAACAGCATGAAATTAAACGTGAAACGTACCATATTTATTGGACTGGCCTTCATGTCCATCAGTGCTTTCTGGCAAATGTATGACAATATCATTCCCCTGATTCTGTCTAACTCATTCCATCTGAACGAAACCATGACGGGAGCAATTATGGCAGCCGATAATGTGCTGGCAGTTGTCTTATTGCCTTTGCTGGGTGCCTGGTCGGATAAAGTGGACACCCCTTTTGGCAAACGAACACCTTTTATTGTGGTGGGAACGATTCTGGCGGTTATTTTCATGATGCTGATCCCGGTGGCAGACAACAGCCGGAATCTGGTCCTCTTTATGGTAAGCCTGGGGGCGGTACTGGTATCCATGGGACTGTATCGGTCTCCGGCAGTAGCCCTGATGCCGGACCTGACACCAAAGCCTTTGCGCAGCCAGGGCAATGCCATTATTAACCTGATGGGTGCCATCGGCGGCGTCTACTCCCTCATCCTGATCAAATTTCTGGTAGGGGCGGGAGATACCCCGGACTATACTCCTATTTTCCTGGGAGTCGCCACCCTGATGATTCTGGCAGTGGTGGTATTGGTACTCACCATCCGGGAAAAGAAGGTGGCAGCTCAGGTAGCGGCGGAAAGCCAGGCCTGGGAGGAGAGCAAAGGAAAAACAGAAGAGGCGGGGAGCGATGGCCCTACTGCTGTCTATACAAAGCTTTCCGGTGAGGTAAAGAGAAGTCTGACCTTTATCCTCCTGTCTATTTTCTTCTGGTTTGCTGCCTATAATGCAGTGACTACAGCCTTTTCCCGCTATGTAAGAGTGGTATGGGGACTGGAGGGCGGCGGCTTTGCCAACTGCCTTATGGTAGCCACGGTAGCGGCGATTTTAAGCTATGTCCCCATTGGTGCAGTGGCAGCCAAAATCGGTCGAAAGAAAAGCATTCAGATCGGTTTGATATTGATGTTTGTCTGCTATCTCAGTGCGGCGTTGCTGCCTGATTATAGCGGGGTATTAAATATTTTCTTTGCCCTTATCGGTATCGGCTGGGCCGCCATCAGCGTCAATTCCCTGCCTATGGTAGTGGAGATGTGTTCTGCCGGAGATGTGGGAAAATATACCGGTCTGTACTACACCTTCTCCATGTCGGCACAGATCTTTACCCCTATCTTTTCCGGATTTTTGCTGCAGCATATTTCCTATCGGACTCTGTTCCCCTATGCCTGCGTGTTCACAGCATTGGCTATGCTCACGATGACCCAGGTACGCCATGGAGATTCCAGACCGGAGAAGAAGGAAAAAATTCTGGAAAATTTTGATGTAGACGATTAAAGGAAGAAGAGAAGGAAGAGAAAAACGTATCGACAGAGAGAAACAATAGCAGAGAGAAGGGAAATTATGAAACAGATAAAAAAGGGAGCGGGGAAAATCGTTATGACCGGAGGGCTTCTCTATCTGGGAAGCATTGCCCCCAGGCTCACCAATCGACCGGAGCCTATGCCCAAGGTGTATTATGCCCATCGGGGACTCCATGACAATGAAACGGAGGCTCCGGAAAACACATTGGCAGCCTTTTCCAAGGCAGTGGAGCAGGGCTATGGGATCGAACTGGATGTGCAGCTAACCAAAGATCAGCAGGTAGTGGTGGCTCATGACTTTCATCTGAAACGCATCTGTGGAGTGGATCGGGAAATCGACAGCCTGACCTACGAGGAATTGCAACAGTATCCTGTTTTTGGCACAAATCAGCGGATTCCCCTCCTGACAGATGTACTGCATCTGGTGAATGGTCAGGTGCCGTTGATTGTAGAGATTAAGTACAAGAAGGTTGGCAGCAAAATATGTGAGAAAGCCCAGGCAATCCTGGATGACTATCAGGGCATCTATTGTATAGAGTCTTTCCATCCCCAGGCGGTTCTGTGGTACCGACAGAATCGACCGGAGATCTGCCGGGGACAACTGTCCAGCAATTTCCAAAAGCATGACCAGGTCCACACCATTACCCACTATATCATGCGCCATTTGCTCACCAATTTTGCCACAGCACCGGATTTTATCGCCTATGACTGCAGGGATTATCAGGCAGTATCCAAAAATATCTGCCGCAAGCTGTACCGTTGTCCCTCTGTGGCCTGGACCGTCAGAAGCCAGGAACAACTGGAGAAGATTCGGGATTATTATGATTACTTTATTTTTGAAGGGTTCATTCCAGAAGGGAAACCGTAGAAGGATTTGCTAAAAAATTCTATATAAAATGAGGGAGTCCCTTACAAAACACTCGCAAATGCTCGAATCATTTTGTAAGGGACTCCCTCATTTTTGTGGAATGATAGTATGAGACAAATTCGAATGTTTCATCGATTTTGAGAGTGCGTAGCACGAAAAAATCGATGGTCTCATGGCATTTGTCGGGCCAACTCATAGTATTATTCGTGGAAAGCCTGTGTAGCCTTGACTGCCTGCTTCCAGCCGTTATACAGGTGTTCTCTCCGGGTGGCTTCCATCTGAGGTTCAAAGATACGGTCTATGGAGTAGTGTTCCGTCACCTGACGGCGGTCTTCCCAGAAGCCTACAGCCAGACCTGCCAGATAGGCGGCACCCAGGGCAGTTGTTTCATTGACTACCGGCCGTTCTACCGGTACACCCAGCATGTCGCTTTGAAACTGCATCAGCAGATTGTTTTTTACGGCACCGCCGTCTACCTTTAATTTCTTTAACTGAATGCCGGTGTCCTGCTCCATGGCAAGAAGGATATCCTTTGTCTGATAGGCCAGGGAGTCCAGGGTAGCCCGAACCAGGTGTGCCCTGGTAGTGCCGCGGGTAAGGCCAAAGACGGCCCCTGTGGCTTTGTCATCCCAGTAGGGAGCACCTAGGCCTACAAAGGCAGGTACCACATAGACACCGTTACTGTCATCTACAGCAGCTGCCACAGTTTCGCTTTCTGCAGAGGTGCGGATCATCTCCAATCCGTCACGGAGCCATTGGATGGCGCTGCCTGCTACAAAGATACTGCCCTCCAGGGCATATTCTACCTTGCCTCCGTAGCCCCAGGCCAGAGTGGTGACCAGGCCGAAGCGGGAGCGGATAGGCGTTTCTCCAGTGTTCATTAACAAAAATCCGCCGGTTCCATAGGTGTTTTTTACCATGCCAGGTTCAAAACAGGCCTGACCGAACAGAGCTGCCTGCTGGTCACCGGCGATACCGGCGATGGGTACCTGAAGTCCATAAAAATGGTAGGGTGCAGTCATTCCGTAGACATGGGAAGATGGCTTTACCTCCGGCAGCATGCAGAGGGGAATATCTAACAGAGCTAACAGCTCCGGATCCCACCGCAGTTCATAAATATTGTAAAGCATGGTGCGGGAGGCATTGGAGTAATCGGTCACATGAACTGTGCCGCCGGATAATTTCCATACCAGCCAACTGTCAATGGTGCCAAACAGCAGCTCACCCTTTTGGGCTTTTTCCCTGGCTCCTTCCACATGATCCAGAATCCATTTGATTTTTGTTGCAGAGAAATAGGGATCAATCAACAGGCCGGTCTTTTCCTGAATCATCGTCTCGTAGCCGCCGGCCCGAAGCTCATCACAGATTTCGGAGGTCTGGCGTGACTGCCAGACAATGGCATTGTAGATGGGGATGCCGGTGGCCTTGTCCCATACCACAGCTGTCTCGCGCTGGTTGGTAATACCGATGGCAGCCACCTGTTCCGGCTTAATGCCTGCGTTTCGAATGGCATCCATCATGACAAAAAGGACAGAGAGCCAGATTTCATTGGCATCATGCTCCACCCACCCAGGGGCAGGAAAAAACTGTGTAAATTCTTTCTGAGAGCTGCCGACGATTCGGCTATCGTGATCAAAGAGAATGGCGCGGCTGCTGGTGGTACCCTGATCAATTGCTAAAATATACTGCTCCATGAAATGCCTCCTGTAACTTTTTTTGATTCGAATCCATTGTAATCATAGTTTTACGGGGTTGTTACTTTTTCAAGACTTCGGGATGCTACCATATCGACGCCTAATCCACATATGTTTGAAATGATACAATCATGGATGTGAACAGGGGCAGCTACTGTCGTCTTTTGAATTTCCTTCATCACATCAAAAATCCGTTCCTTGGGGATGGGAGCAGATGTTACCACCGGCAGTTTGCCATAGCGGGCACCGGAAATTGCTACGGTACTTGTGACCATACGTTCCGGATGGGTCAGCTCTGCTCGGGCGTACTGATCTCCTCTCGGACAGGTGTTTCCCCGGACAGAGAGGACAGTCTTTTCCCCTGCGGTTTCCTCCCATTCTGCTTCCAAATGACAGCCCATGGGACAGGTAATACAAGTAAGTTCCTCTATCATAATGCCCTCCTTATGAGATGATCTGCAGAGTCAGAGATTCCTTGATATCGGTAAGCTCTTCCTGCTTTAAGGTCAGCTTTTCCATTTCGGCGGGAATCACCACCCGTTTCCGTATCTCCCGATAGGGCTTGCCATCTTTGCAGATTCGCAGGATACATTGTTTTCCCGGAGAGGTTACGCGAAATTTGAATTCCACAGGACCCCTGATTCGAGACGGATGGAGTAGCTCCGGCAGTACATAGCTGATGGAACCGTCGGCAGGACCTACTGATACCACAGGACTGGGGATGCTCTCTCCCAGCAGATAGTCGGCAGCAGCTTCCCCGGCGGCGCAACCTTCTTCACTGACATAATCAACCAGATCGTGGACATGGAGCACATTGCCGCAGGCGAAAACACCGGGCAGCTGTGTCTGCAAGGTTTCATCGACCAGAGGTCCCTTGGTGCGGGGATGAA
>CAYMSZ010000059.1:0-9061 GCA_964393285.1 uncultured Lachnospiraceae bacterium
GATATCGTTGATTACCAATACGGAGCAGCAGGAAAGTGCGCTCCGCTTATTGGCTTGCATCAACCTTGTCTCCTGCCGCAAAGATATCAGCCTTAATCTCATCTGCCAGCTTGTACTCAGAGCAGTTCTCAAAACGGAACTCTCTTACGTATCTCTTGTAAGATACACCAGCCTTGTCGAAGTGGCCCTTCAGTGGCTTACTAACCAGTTTCTCTCTCTTGTCAACGAAGCCTACCTGAACTGCCTCATAACCGTCATTCTCAACAGTCTTAACCTGTGTTACTGCACAAGGTCCAGCCTGAAGAACGGTAACGGGGGTCAGGATTCCCTCTTCGTTGAAGATCTGAGTCATACCAACTTTTGTTGCTAAGATCGCTTTCTTCATTTTTCTACCTCCTGTTAATCTACAGCGGATTGCTCTCGCAATCATCCTAGTCTAGCAAGACATAAGTGGAACAATATATTTGTTGCTTCTATATCTAAAGCATTCCAGGATCTCTTAAAAATTGTGTTGCCTGCAAGAAGCCTTCCTTATTATAAGGAACCTTCTCGTCCGAAAATCTCACCTGTGGCTTATTTCATCTTGATGTCGATGTAAACACCAGCGGGCATTTCCAGTCTGGACAGTGCATCTACCGTCTTCTGAGTAGGAGCTTCGATGTCGATGAGTCTCTTATGAGTTCTCTGCTCGAACTGCTCTCTGGAGTCCTTGTACTTGTGTACTGCTCTCAGAATGGTAACAACTTCCTTCTTGGTGGGCAGCGGAACGGGTCCGCTCACCTTGGAACCTGTCTTCTTTACGGTGTCGATGATCTTTGCAGCAGACTGATCTACCAGCTTGTGATCATATGCCTTGAGTGTGATTCTCATTACTTGATTTGCCATAAAAAAAGTCGCCTCCTTTTCGCACTTTTATGAATGAAGTACGACAAGCGGTGACTGTACACTCTCCCGTGTGTATCGCAATCACACACGTCGTTTCCGTCATAAGACGGACGGTTATCTGAATTTGTACAGTGACTTGTCGTCAGTTTCCTAACATGACATTCGCTCCACGGAAAACCTGCAATGCCTTATGGCTTTGGCAGTGCAGCAACCTCACGCTTCACAGCTATCAATGTCACAGCGTTTCATAGTATACACTAAGGGGCAAAAATGCGCAAGGTGTTTTTTGCGATTTTTGCCCCATTTTTTGTATTTTTTTCAGTACGATACGCACGGCTGCGTTGTTCAATCCCTATTTATGCAAACTGCCGGTCTACCGCAGCCGCTACCATTTCCATAGGATTCTTTTCCAGGAATTCGATCCTTCCCCCATCGCATGCCTGGGCAATCATAGGGTCGATGGGCATCCGTCCCAACACCTGAACCCCATATTCTTCTGCCACTTCTTCGATATGACTCTCCCCAAAGATCTGGTAGTCCTTGCCATTATCCGGGCAATGGAAGTAGGACATATTTTCTACGATACCTAAAATCGGCACATTCATCATCTGAGCCATTTTTACGGCCTTCCCCACAATCATGGATACCAACTCCTGAGGGGAAGTGACAATAATGATGCCATCCACCGGCAGTGACTGAAATACGGTCAGCGGTACATCTCCGGTTCCCGGAGGCATATCCACAAAGAGGTAGTCCTGGTCTCCCCAGATGACATCACCCCAGAACTGCTTCACGGCATTGGCAATCATGGATCCACGCCAAACCACCGGGTCTGTATCGTTTTCCAGCAGCAGATTCACGGACATGACATCAATACCGGTAGCACTTTGCACCGGGAAAATACCATCCTGATTTCCCAGGGCTTTCTCACTGATGCCAAATGCCTTAGGAATAGAGGGGCCGGTAATATCGGCATCCAGAATTCCTACGTTTTTTCCGGCATTTCTCATGGCGCAGGCCATCAGGGAGGTAACAGAAGATTTTCCGACACCGCCCTTGCCGCTGACAATACCTATGACTTTTTTAATGTTACTCCATTTATTCGCCGGCTCTCTAAAGTCTGTTTTTGCGCCACAGCAACCAGAGCAGCCGCCGTTACTGCCACAGCCACCGCATTCTCCGCTTTCACAGCCGCTGCATTCTCCATTGCCGCTGTTATAATTTTCTTCGCATGCGCTCATCGCGATTTCCTCCTGAATTTTTATAAGTTGCCTCTCGATTCAAATTTTCTATCTCTGCCATGGAACAAGGAACAAATCGATGGTCTCATGGCATTTGTCAAATAACTCATGGCACAACATTGGGGTCAAAGTCATTTTCCCAAACCGATGCCACATATTGTTACATTGCCTCGAATTGAAAATCTCCTGCCCATTATACCCTGTTTCTCCAAAACGGTCAAGGCAACCCATTGACCGTCATTCCATATGGATTTCCTGACAGATGTCCCATTTCTGATTGTTTTCTCGCAATCCGTCAATGCCACTTCCCTTTATCGATGTTTCAGGCTTGCTTCCCTTCCCATATTTTAGTATAATCACCTGGAACCATTGTGAAACATTCAGGATGAACCGGCATGCAGCAAAGGGCGGACCATCGACCCGGCTGCCCGGCATCATGGCTTTATATAAGGAAGGAATACAATTATGTGGATCGCCAATGGATGGAAAGATTATGAAGTATTAGATTGCTCCGGCGGAGAAAAGCTGGAGCGTTGGAAGGATTATGTTTTGATTCGTCCGGACCCTCAGGTCATCTGGAATACCCCGAAAAGGCAGGCGGGCTGGAAAAAGCCCAATGCTCACTATCACCGCAGTGAACGAGGCGGTGGTCAGTGGCAGTTTTTTGACCTGCCGGAGCAGTGGAGCGTGGACTATGCCTGTGCTTCCGGTCATAAGCTGACGTTTCAGCTCAAACCCTTCAGTTTTAAGCATACCGGTCTTTTCCCAGAGCAGGCTGTAAACTGGGACTGGTTCGCCGGTCTCATCAAGGAGGAAACCTTGCGTCGCGGGCTTTCTCCCGAAGCCATCTGGAAGGGACAATTTTCCGGCAATGACAGTGCCCCTCACCCTGTGAAGATTTTAAATCTCTTCGCCTACACCGGCGGCGCTACCCTGGCTGCTGCTTCTGCCGGCGCTCAGGTCACCCACGTAGACGCCTCCAAGGGCATGGTCACCTGGGCCAGGGAAAATGCAAAATCCAGCGGTCTGGAGCAGGCTCCTATTCGCTGGATCGTAGATGACTGTATGAAATTTGTAGAGCGGGAAGCCCGGAGAGGAAATGTCTACGACGGCATTATCATGGACCCTCCCTCCTACGGCAGAGGTCCCAAAGGAGAGATCTGGAAGATTGAAGACGCCATTCACCCTCTGGTAAAGGCCTGCGCCGACATTCTGGCGCCGAACCCTCTCTTCTTCCTGATTAATTCCTATACCACAGGCCTTCAGCCTGCCGTCCTCTCCTACCTGTTAAATACGGAGATGACAGGAAAGGGGACAGGCCATGTAACTGCTGAGGAAATCGGACTTCCTGTCCGTTCCAGCGGACTGGTGCTTCCCTGTGGCTGCTCTGCACGTTGGGAGAAGCAGCGTTAAAGCTGCCATCCGTTTTCCCAGGAAACCGGTTCTCACATGAGAGGCGCCAACAGTCTTAAAATCGCAAAATAAATTTCTTTCATAAAAGAAGTGTGGGCTTTGCTGTATTCTGTCACTTGCCTGCACTTTTTTTGTGTTTCCAGAAAATCTGCTTTTACCTCTGACACAACCGTATTATTATAATGAAGAGTTCCGCATTCAAAATGCAGATACAAACTACGGTAATCAAAGTTCACGGTACCAACAGTAGCCAATCGATCATCCACTACAACACACTTGGCATGGACAAAGCCCGGTGTATATTCATAGATTTTTACTCCATTGTCCAACAGCTCCGGATAGTGGGCTCTGGTCAGGTGGTAGACCATTTTTTTATCCGGAATGCCAGGTGTGATGATCCTCACATCCACTCCTCGTTTGGCTGCCAGACACAGACAGGTAGTCATCTCGTGATCTGTGATCAGATAGGGCGTGTAGATGTATACATAGCGGGTCGCGCCATTGATGAGATTCATGTATACATTTTCCGCCATGATTTCCCTATCCAAAGGCGTATCTGCATAAGGCTGCACATAGCCCTCTCCGGGGAACGGCTCCGGCTGCCACACATGAGGCTTAAATACCTCCAGGTTCGTGTCCGTCGGTCGGAATCCATTCCACATATTTAAAAACATCAGAGTCAGGCTCCAGACTGCCTCTCCCTGAAGCATAACACCGGCATCCTTCCAGTGCCCAAACCGGGAATTGATGTTAATATATTCATCTGCCAGATTAATTCCTCCGGTAAATGCTGTGTGTCCATCGATTACCAGAATCTTTCTATGGTCTCTGTTATTCATGATGACAGAAAGGAAAGGGACAAAGGGATTGAAGCACTGACAATGGATGCCATACTCCTCCATCTGTTTATAATATCCGCTGGGCAATTTTAAAAGGCATCCCATATCATCATACATAAATCGAACATCCACTCCGGCTGCCGCTTTTTCCTTTAGCACCTCCAGAATGCTGTCCCACATTTTTCCTTCCTGAACAATGAAATATTCCAGGAAGATATAATGCTCTGCTTTTTTCAGTTCTTCCAGTATCACAGGATAGTTCTCATCACCCAGAGTGAAATAAGTGGCCCTGGTATTTTTATAGACCGGATAACCAAAGCTTGCAATATAGCTCATCTGCCCCGCCAGATAGGGGTCCTCCTGCCTGATTTCCTCCAATTCTGCTGTGTGATCCTCCACATAAGGAGCTGTCAATCCATCTGCCACTGCCAGTTTTTTTCGCATTTTCCTCTGAGGCCGTTTCCCACCTACCAAAAGATACAGGAGACCGCCAAAGACCGGTAATGTGAGGATCAACACAATCCAGGGCAGTTTGACAGAAGGGCTTCCATGAGAATTGATAATATAGGCTACCACCACCAGGCTCAAAATCGATAGTCCTACCGATATAACGGTAGAATAGCTGGTTAATTTAAAAAATGTAAAGGTCAGCCATGCGATCTGAATCAACAAACTCAAGCCAAAAATCACAGCCCGACCGGTGAGAATCCTAAGAATTTTCTTTAATACCTTATAGATTCGGTTTTTCCTTGTTTTTTTATCTATGACATCCACCTGATTCTTACCCTTTTCTTCCGTTCCCGTTATTTACTTCATCTTCCAAAGGACTTCTCTTGCCAGGTCTTTCTCTATGGGGATGGCATAGACTCCCGGCTGATATTGAACAATGGCACCGATTCCGTCCTGGACTACAAACCGAAGTTTTCCGTCCCGCACTTTTTTATCGGTATATAGTTTTTGAAGAAGTTCCTCACGATCAATATAAGAAGGAATGGTCACAGGAAGGCCAGTCCGCTCCAACAGGTTGGTAACTCTCTCCTGTTCTTCTCTCGTCACATATCCTAGCTGTCTGGCCAGCTGCAATTCTGCTGCCAGACCGATGGCAACTGCCTCCCCATGAAGCAGTCTGTAGCCACTGACTGTCTCTATGGCCCGGCCTACTGTATGGCCCAGGTTCAGGACTTCCCGCAGACCCTGTTCTCTCTCATCTTTCATAACAACCTGATACTTGATGCGGCAGTTCTCCCTGGCAATATGTTCACAGGCTTCCTCCTCCTGTCTCAGGATTTCCTCCAAATGGGTCTCCAGATACAAAAAGAGATCATAGCTGGCCAGGCAGGAATGTTTGATGGTCTCTGCCAATCCATTGCGAAACTGCCGTTCTGACAGGGTCTTCCACGCTGCCAGGTCAATGTATACCTTCTTCGGTTGATGAAACAGTCCGATGAGATTGGTGGCTCTGGGTGTATCTACTGCCGTTTTGCCTCCTACAGAGGCGTCTGCTGCCGCCAGAAGAGTGGTGGCATAATTGATAAAAGGGACTCCTCTGCCATAGGTGCCTGCCAAAAAGCCTGCCAGATCTGATACCACTCCGCCACCGATGGCAATGACGCAGCAATCTCTGCCAAACTCTTTTTCCAGCATAGCATCCTCCAATATTTCCTTGGTCTGTCTGGTTTTGCTGGTCTCTCCTGCCGGAAATACAAAGAGCTCTGCCTGGTATCCTGCCTGGCAGAGTCTGTCCCGGATGGGAGCCCCATACAGTGGCTCCACCTGGGTATCTGTAATCAATGCAAATTTATGAATCCGCCCTACCAATCCTTTTTCAATATCCCGGATCAGGGTTTCTTCCAGATGATAGCCCAGCTCAATCTCATAGCTGTCATCTACGATTTTCTTTAATTCTACCTGAAACGTACTGCCCATATACGCGCCTTCTTCCGCTTTTCTCCCTTTGATGCCATAGTTCTCGGATATTTTCCATAACATCTTTCCTATAGCGTACCACATTTCTTACTTTTTCACAATCAGGAGATTTTTACAGGGAGAATGCCCAGAGATTTTTAATTTGATTTTTTAACTGCTGATAGGTCCAGATTTTCTCACTGTTTTCTTCGCTGTTTGGATCGTTGATGATGAAGCCTTGTCCATCATATCCGGTCAGAACGATAAAATGCCCGGTAGTGGTAAAATCTCCAGGACCCATGCTGCAGATAATAGGGTGTCCCTTGGACAATTCCTGTACCATGCGATTCTCATCTAAGGGCAGCTCTGTACAGGAGACTCCCATGTCGCCTGATCCTACTGACATAAGCTCCCAGGAGGTCCCGCTTTCTGTCTTGTAATCGTGAGCCAGGGAATAGTCTGCCACTGCTACAGGATTCCAGCTGTCCTCCCCTGTCAGCCCCATTACCACCATAGACAGACAGGTAGGTCCACAGCCTGCCAGGGTCATGGTATTATCTCCGTAATAGTAGCTTCCCCAGCGTTCATCCCACTGATACAGTCTGGGAATCTCGCCTTCCTCCCAGGTCAGATGAATGTTTTCCGCAGAAATCCTGCCGGTTTGCAGGACAAGGTTTTCGCCTTCCGATAAATCCTCCCCGGCAGCCACCTTGGATGAGGAAGCTGCATCCGAATCGGGAGTTTTCCGGGAGGAAAGGTAACTCCAAAATTGCAGACCTGCCAGACATAACAGCAAACACCCTGTGACAATCCCCGCTACCTTGACAAATCGATGGGCCAAATGTCTGACTCTCCTTCTGAGAATGCGTTTTTTGCGTTCTCTGGAAAGCTGAAGCCTACGTTCTTCGTCTCTGGTATTGGTATGAGAAATGGAATAAGTGGATGGATACATAAAGACACTCCCCCTGATTACTTTTAAAACGCCAGTGGCAAAGGATCCTTTGCCACTGGTTTCATCTACCATCTCTTAGTATACCTTCCAAAACGAAAGAAAAAATTAAGACAAACAAAAAAAGTTTTTAGATTAGCCCGTAATGCTTCATGGCATTGTAAATGCCATCCTGGGCCAGATCATCCGTTACATAATCGGCGATCTCCTTCAACCCGTCTCTGGCATTTCCCATGGCGATGGCTGTTCCTACGCAGTGCATCATCTCTGTATCGTTCATGCTGTCTCCAAAGGCATAGGTGTCTGCCTGGTCTGCTCCCAGATGATCTAACAAAAGATGAATGGCTGTGGCTTTATTGATGCCCTTATTGGCAATCTCGCCGCTGTTTTCCAATCCCTGTCCATAGGAAACCTTGACCATACCATAGTCTCCCTGGAATCGCTCCGCTACCTCCTCATACGTCAAGGTAGTGCTCATAAAGGTCACCTTATTGATATCATCCAAAGGCGCTTCCGACACATCCTTCATCGCGCCAAAGAAGCCTGTATCCTCTGGCATACCAGGGAAAAATTTTCTGGCAAACTCTGTCATAGCTGCCTTCTCGCAGAACAGGCCGGCATTGCTCTCCAGGTAATAATGAACCTGATTCTCCTGGAAGAAATCCATCAATTCATGAACCGTTTCCACAGGAAGGGGCTTATGGAAGATCATTTCTCCGTCTGACTCTACAAAGCCGCCGGCAGCGCCTACTACCCCATCAAAGCCGATCTCCATAATGTAGTCATACAATTCACCTTTGGAGCGTCCGGTACACAGGTATACCTTGTGACCATTGGCTCTGGCCTGATGAATGGCTGTCACTGCGCTCTCCGGGATGTATTCCCCCTTATCGTTGAAGCCTACCAGGGTTCCATCCACATCAATGAAAATGATCTTTCTATCCATACTTATTTTTCTCCCTTGTTCTTTTTACCGTATTACTTACCAACAATGAAGCATATGGCCTATTATAACACGGTATGACGGAGCCTGTCCACGGCATATTCCCTGATTTTTCCGGTATATCAGGGGCTTCCTCTGCCAAAATTCTTACAGATGGGTTTCTCCCTTCCGGAGAAAAATCTTTCGCAAAAAAACATGGCTCTGTGGAGATCATCCTGTTATAATAGAGGTATCTTTTAGATTCCATATGAAGGAGGAATGATTCATGAAGGTAATGTTAATAAACGGCAGCTCCAGGCAAAACGGCTGCACCGGAGTCGCCCTCAGTGAAGTGGCCAGAGCCTTAAACGAAGAAGGGGTGGAAACAGAGATCATTTTCATCGGCAACCAGCCTTTGACAGATTGTATTGCCTGTCACAGATGCCGTGAACTGGGCAAGTGTGTCTTTGACGACATTGTCAACGAGATTGTGGAAAAGGCAAAAACCTGTGACGGTTTTGTCTTCGGTTCTCCTGTCTACTACGCTCATCCCAGCGGCAGATTGTTGTCTGTATTGGATCGGGCTTTCTTCTCAGGCAGCAAGAGTTTTGCCTTTAAACCGGCTGCTGCTGTGCTCAGTGCCAGACGAGCCGGCAACACAGCTTCCTTCGATGTCATCAACAAATATTTTACCATCAATTCCATGCCTGTGGTTTCCTCTACCTACTGGAATCATGTACATGGCGCTCAGCCGGAGGAAGTATTAGAGGACAAAGAGGGTCTTGCAACCATGTATAACATCGGCAAAAATATGGCCTGGCTCTTAAAGTGCATTGCCGCCGGCAAGGAACAGGGTATCGAAACGCCAGTCAGCAAGAAGGCCAGAACCAATTTTATAAGATAACAC
>CAYMSZ010000060.1:0-9051 GCA_964393285.1 uncultured Lachnospiraceae bacterium
ACCGCAGTCCACAACAATAATACTGTCTCCGTATTCGAAGGCAGTCATATTCATTCCGATCTTTTCCAAACCTCCCAGGGGAACGATACGAAGCGTATTCTTTTTTTCTCTTTTCAAACAATTTCCTCCTTACATTTCATATAGAGATGTCAGGGTCAAAAGGTATTTTGACCATTTGCTCCCGGCATCCTGTAGGAGACAATGAACGATTTCTTCTGTTATGAGAGAAATCGAGCAGATTACCTGCTCGATTTCGTAAGTTTCACATCCATGACTTTCAAAACTCCAGATCGATGTCATCAACCAGTTCCTGAAATATGTGGAGCAGATAATCCAGTTCGTTCTCATCTTCCACGATCTCATAGATGGCTTCCGTGCTGTCGGCAGGTGCTGTATCTTTCAAAATGTAGCAGTCTCCATCTCCCTCATCGTCAGCTGCCAACAGGTAGTTCACACCGGCGATTTTGGTCTCTTCTACTGCATACAGGGTAATTTCATTCCCGGCTTCATCCATCAATACAATCTGTTCATCCATTCAATCTGTCTCCTGTTTGCTGTTACCCATGGACATAGCATCTAAATACGCCTGCAAAATCAATGCAGCCGCCACTTTGTCCACATACTGTTTTCTGTTTTCCCGTCTGACTCCCGCTTCGATGAGCATTTCCTCTGCCTCTACCGTAGTCAGTCTCTCATCCTGTAAAATCACCGGCAATCCGGTTCTTCTCTCCAGCTGCTCCTTGAACAGCACCGTCTTCTCCGCTCTGGGACCCGCTGTATCGTTCATATTCAGAGGATAACCCAAAACGATCTTTTCTACACCGTATTCCGCCACCAGTTCTTCGATACGCGCCAAAGTTCTTCTCAGTTTATTTTCTTCTTTTCGTACAATGGTCTCCAGTCCCTGTGCCGTGATGCCTAACGGGTCACAGATGGCTACTCCACAGGTCCGGGAGCCGTAATCCAATCCCAGAATTCTCATGCCAGTTTATTCTCTATATAGGTATCGACCAGTTCTTCCAACAGCTCGTCCCGCTCTACCCGCATGATCATGCTTCTGGCGCTCTTATAGCTGGTAATGTACGTGGGATCGCCGGACATGATATAGCCAACGATCTGATTTGTAGGGTTATACCCCTTTTCCCGCAAAGCATCATAGACCTCTGCCAGAATCTGTCCAGCCTTTGTCTTCTGATCCGACTGGGTATACAGATGCTGGGTTGCATTCATGTTCTCCATCTTCTCACGCCTTTCCTTCCAACGATGATAAAATCATAAAATTACAGACCTTAATTTATTCTAGTATATATTTACCATTTCCGCAAGCGATTTTTCCATGAACCTCTTCCCCTGCCCTGGCACCGGTCCCCGGCAGACTGACACGAACATATTCTCTGGTATATCCTGCCATATCTCCGTCACTGTCCGGTTCTTCCAGCAAAAGATCTGCCTCCTGTCCGATGAGACTCTGCCGGTATGCTTCACTCATCTGTTCTGACAGTGCCAACAGTTTGTGGCTTCTCTCTTTCTTGATATTCTCCGGAATCTGATCCGGCATCCTGTCTGCCACAGTTCCCTGCCTTCTGGAGTAGGGAAATACATGCATCTCATAGAAATGAACCTTTTGGACAAATTCAAAGGTTTCCTGAAATTCCTCCGGGGTTTCTCCGGGGAAGCCTACGATCACATCTGTGGTAATGGCCGGATGTGCATAATACTTTCGCAGCAATTCGCACTTTGCCAGATATTCTTCCGCCGTATAATGGCGGTTCATTCGTTTCAATACACCGGTGCTGCCGCTTTGTAATGACAAATGAAAATGAGGACACACCTTGGGGCAGGCTGACAACTGTCTCACAAAATCTTCTGTAATAATACGGGGTTCCAGAGATCCCAGACGAATCCGGTGGATTCCCGGAATTTTGGCAATTTCCAGGATCAGATCCAACAGGCCATGACCAAAGGGCTCCTCCGGTGTCTTTTTCCCTTCCGGAAAATCCAGTCCATAGGAGCTTAAATGGATTCCCGTCAGCACGATTTCCCCGTATCCGGCCTCTGCCAGGCAGGTGACTTCCCGAATCACATCCTCCGGTCGGCGGCTGCGTATCCTTCCTCTGGCAAAGGGAATGATACAGTAACTGCAAAACTGATTGCACCCATCCTGTATCTTTAAAAATGCCCTGGTATGCTCTGCCGTCCTGACAATCCCTAATTCCTCATAAGCTGCCTGTCCGGTCAGATCTTCTAAAATTTTCTTTTTCTCTCCGTCATTTTTCTGGTCTGAAGAACGGTTCTCATCCCGGATTTCTTCGGAAGGAATTTGTCCCGAAGGATTTTTCTCACGGTCTGCGAAACATTCTTCCAGTCGGCGAACCAGCTCAGATTTCTGATTGTTCCCCAGGATCAGATCTACCGCCTCATCCTGGGCTACTTCTTCCCCTCTGGCCTGAACATAGCAGCCTGCTGCCACCACCAGGGCCTCCGGATTCTGTTTTTTGGCCCGGTGCAGCATCTGGCGGGATTTGCGATCTGCAATATTGGTTACGGTACAGGTATTGATAATATAAACATCGGCAACCTCTTCAAAGGGCACGATCTCATATCCGTTTTCTTCTAATAATTGTTGCATTGCTTCGGTTTCGTAGGCATTTACCTTACAACCCAGGTTATGCAGTGCTGCCTTGCGTTTCATAAATCATTCTCTCCTACAAAAGATTCAACATTCTCTTGACAATGTTTTCAAAACTGCGATACTATAAAGCTGGAGAAGGCTGTCATCTGCAGAGGTTCAGATTGGCAACAGCCGGGATAAGTGTATGGGGGTTCTTATGAAAACAGTTACCATTTCTTTAAATTCCATTGAAAAAGTAAAAATTCTGGTCAATGAATTAACCAAATATCCATCCGAATTCGATCTCATCAGCGGGCGCTATGTGATCAATGCGAAATCCATGATGAGCATCTTTAGTCTGGACTTATCAAAGCCGCTGACTCTGTGCATTCACTCCGATGAGGATGCGCCTGCCGTACTGGAAGCACTGGCAGACTTCATCCTGGACTGAGTGTACTCAGCAGATTTTGTACAATCAGTCGTTTCCCTCTCCAACCGCATCACACAGGATGACTTCCCTGGTGTTCAGGGCAGTTTCTATCATTGTGTCTATTTTTTCTTCCAACAGAGTTTCTGACTGGTGGATCACCTTCAGGACAGGCTTGGTCACCGGATGCTTGGCCACAAAAATGGTACAGCAGTCCTCATAAGGCAATACGGATGTCTCGTAGGTGTCTATTTTCTCCGAAATATTGACAATATCCTGCTTATCAAAACCGATGAGAGGACGGTATACCGGCAAGGTGCATACCTCATTGGTGGCCATAAGACTCTGCATGGTCTGAGATGCTACCTGTCCGATGCTCTCTCCTGTGATCAGACCCAGACACTGGTTCTCCAGGGCAATGGTCTCCGCAATGCGCATCATATACCGTCTCATGATAATGGTCAGCTGATCATGGGGACAGGTCTCATAGATATAGAGCTGAATCTCTGTAAAATTCACCACATGAAGATGGATGGGACCGGTATACTTCGATACCAGTCTGGCCAGGTCTACTACCTTCTGTTTGGCCCGCTCGCTGGTGTAGGGCGGTGCATGAAAATATACGGCATCGATCTCGGCGCCTCTTCTGGCAATCATATAGCCGGCAACAGGGCTGTCAATGCCTCCGGATAATAAAAGCATGGCTTTCCCTGCTGTTCCTACAGGCATGCCGCCGGCACCGGGAATGGTCTGGGAATACAGATAAATCTTTTCCCGGATCTCCACATGGATGAACACATCCGGGTGATGGACATCTACCTTCATCTCCGGGAACGTATGGAGAAGTACCTCTCCCAGCTTCGCATTGACATCGTTAGACTCCATGGGATAGGTCTTACGGACTCTGCGACACATTACCTTAAAGGTAAAATTCCGGTCCGGATAGGCCTGTGCCACATAGGAGGCCACCTCTTCTCCCAGCTTTTCGATTCCTTCATCCTGGAGCACTACCACAGGGCAGATGCCTACAATTCCAAATACGTGCTGCAGGGCCTGGATTACCTCGTCAAAGTCATACTCACTAAGGGCATGGACAAAGATTCGTCCTGCCTGCTTATCCGTGCGGAAGGTACCTTCCACATGACGCAGGGCTCTGGCAATCTGTCTCACCAGGGCGTCCTCAAAGAGATATCTGTTTTTTCCTTTGGTTGCAATCTCTGCATATTTAATCAAAAATGTCTGATACATCATCTTACGTCCTCCGATATTTTCGCAGTACCGGAAGGAGTTCCTCCAGTACCTGCAGACAATAGTCCGCCTCTTCTATGGTATTCAGATCGCTAAAGCTAAAGCGGATGGTGCTGTCCAGCCATCTGGCCTCTGCTCCTATGGCTTTCAGGGTACCGCTGGTGGCAGGGTGATTGGAGGCGCAGGCTGAGCCGGAGGAAACATAGATGCCCCGGTCTTCCAGGGAATGAAGAAGCACCTCGCTTCGGATGCCTTCAAAGCCTACGCTGACTACATGGGGTGCGCTGTCCGTTCCGGTTTTGCCATGAATGTGGGTTCCTTCCAGTGCCTGAATCCCTGACACAAAGTGATCTTTCAGCTGATACATGCGGCTTTTCTTTTCCTCCATGTCCTCATAGCAATATCTCACTGCCTCTGCCAGTCCTGCAATCCCCGGCACATTTTCCGTACTGGGCCGCATATCCCGCTGCTGTCCGCCTCCAAAAAGAATGGGGCGAATCTTTGTCTTATCCTTTATATATAGAAAGCCTACCCCTTTGGGTCCATGAAGCTTATGAGCGCTGACGCTCATCAGGTCAATCCCCTCCCTGACCGGGCGAATGGGGTACTTGCCAAAGGCCTGAACGGCGTCGGTATGGAATACGATGGCAGGATTGTAGGCCTTTACCACCTTGCTGAGGGCCGAAATGGGTTCCACCGCTCCGATCTCGTTGTTCACATACATAATGGATACCAGAATGGTATCGGGACAAAGGGCATTTTGCAGATCTTCTTCTCTCACAATACCGTTTTCATCCACAGGCAAATAGGTGACCCGAAATCCCTCTTTCTCCAAAAAGGCCATGGTGGACAGCACTGCCGGATGCTCGATGACTGTGGTGATCAGGTGTTTTCCTGTCCTCCGGTTGGCCAGCGCCGTTCCCAGTATGGCCAGATTGTCGGATTCTGTGCCGCCGGAGGTAAAAATGATCTCCTTATCACTGACCCGGAGAGCCTTGGCAATGGTCTCTCTGGCCTCTCTGACCAGTTTTTCCCCATCGTAGCCTTTCTTGTGAAGAGAGGAGGGATTTCCATAGTCCACTGTCATTGCATTCGTCACTGCCTCACATACCCGGGGAATCACCTGGGTCGTGGCAGAATTATCAAAATATACTTCCATTGTATGCATTCCTACCTTACGGATCTAATGTTAACATCAAATGGGCCATGACTGCCATTCCGGCTGTCTCCGTCCGCAAAATTCGTTTCCCCAGGGAGAGAACCTGCCAGCCTGCTGCCTGGGCCTCCTCTACCTCATAGGGTTCAAAACCGCCCTCCGGTCCAATGAGGATTCCGATCTTCATGCCAGGGGCTGCCTGGGCCAGAAGAGCCCGGGCTCCGGTCATTCCCTCTGCTGATTCATAAGGGAGTAGCAGAAGATCATACTCTGCTGCCATCTGGAGGGCTGTCCGGAAGGAAACCACATCCGCCACCTCCGGCAGTCTGGTTCTGCCGGACTGTTTTCCGGCGCTTTCTGCAATGGACTGCCAACGGCTCACCTTAGAGGCTGCCTTTTTGGCATCCAGCTTTACCACACAGCGATGCATGGCTACGGGAACGATCTTATGAATGCCCAGTTCTGTATTTTTCTGGACGATCCACTCCATCTTATCTCCTTTGGGCAGGCCCTGGAACAAGGTCACCTCCACAGGCAGCTCCGTGCTGGTCTCCTCAGAAAGGATCTCCAGAAGGATTCTATCCTCTTCCAACGTCTTTACCTGACACTGGCCGCAAAAATCCTTTTCATCGCTGACGCGGACCACCTCTCCCGGCTTCATCCGCAGGACATTCTTCATATGATTCACATCGGCACCGGTAATGGTGACGGTATTCCCGGCAATCTGCCTGGGATCTACAAAAAACATCTGCATTGATTATCCACGCTTTCTGGCTACGATAGATACCCACTCACCCTGATGGGTGGTCTCCAAAATCTCCCATACCGGGTGTTTGGCAAAGGCTTCCTTCACTGCCTCTTCCTTCATATCTATAATGCCGGAAGTGATAAAGATACCGCCGGGTTTTAAATGACGGTCTGCCTCTCCCGTCAACAAGATGATGACAGGCGCCAGGATATTGGCCACTACCAGGTCGTAGGTACCAAGGCCTGCCTGGTTCTGAATGGCTTCCTCATCAAGAATATTTCCTGTCACAATGGGGAACTGTTCAGAAGGAATGTGGTTGACCTCCACATTTTCTATGGCGGCAGATACTGCATTTTCGTCCAGGTCTGTGCCAAAGGCTCTCTTAGCTCCCAGCTTTATGGCTGCGATGCCTAAGATACCGCTGCCGGTACCGATATCCAGCACAGCATCTCCGGGACGGATATATTTTTGCAACGCCCGGATACACAGCTGGGTGGTCTCATGGGAACCAGTGCCAAAGGCTGTGCCGGGATCGATTTCAATCATCAGCTTATCGGCATGCTCCGGGGGAATCTCCTCCCAGGTAGGCTTGATCAGGATATCATCTACGGTAAAGGGTTTAAAAAACTCCTTCCAGTTATTAATCCAGTCCTTATCCTCTGTCTCATCTGCTGTAATGGTACCGGCTCCGATGTTGCAATAGGATGCCACTTCCTTCAGCCCCTCTTCTACCTGGGTCAGCATGGTCTGAACCTGCTCTGCCGTCAGATCCTCATCCAGGTAAAATACTACCTGGGCTGTGCCATCGTCAGCAGGCAGCTCCGGCAGGATGTCGATGAACATCCCCTTGGTATCCTCCTCTGTCAATGGTACATTATCATGGATCTCGATGCCTTCAATGCCGATCTCGCTTAATTTCTGGCTGATGAAATCCTCTGCCTCCACCGTTGTCTCTATGGTATATTTGAACCACTTCATATCTGAACCTCTCTATTTCACCTGGGATTTTCCCACCCGGTAAACCAGTCTGGGAATCTCCGCCTCATAATACTCAGGCTTTATCATACCTGAGTTTATCTGTTTGTGCAAGCAAAAAAGCTGCAAAGGGCTTTTTTCATGCACCTTGCAGCTTTTTATTTTTACTTAAACAGACCTTTTTTGGAAGGCTTTTCTCCCATGGCTTCCGCAAATTTCTCCAGGGCATCCTTCTGCTCTTTGGACAGCTTCTCCGGCACCTGGACTACCAGAGTGACGATATGATCTCCTCGGATATTTTTATTGCGGAGGGAAGGAACACCTTTTCCTCTCAGGCGAATCTTCGCATCGGTCTGGGTACCGGGTTTCACCTCGTAAGTCGTGTCCCCATCTATGGTACGAATGGTGATCTCCCCGCCTAATGCTGCCTTGGTAAAGGAAATCGGCACGGTGGAATACAGATTCATATCCTGACGCTTGAAGATGGGATGGGAGGATACATTCACCTCTACCAGGAGATCTCCTCTTTCTCCACCATTTACGCCCAGATCGCCAAAGCCGGTCTTACGCAGGCTCTGTCCATCGGCAATACCAGCCGGTACTGTAATCTTGATCTTCTTTCTGGCCTGGGTGAAGCCATTGCCATAGCAGTGAGGGCATTTCTCCTTGATGACTTTGCCTTTGCCGCCGCACTCCGGGCATACCTGGACATTGCGCATCATGCCGAAGGCTGTCTGGCTCTGGTATACCACCTGACCGGAACCGCCGCACTTGCTGCAGGTCACAGGGCTGGTGCCGGGCTTGGCTCCGGTGCCGCCGCAATGGGTACAAGGATCCTTCACATTCATCTCGACTTCCTTCTCGCAGCCAAAGATGGATTCTTCGAAGGTGATGCGAATAGCCGTGCGGAGATTGGCTCCCTTCATAGGGCCGTTATAGGAACGGGAACTGGATCGACCCCCGCCAAACAGATCTCCGAAAATATCTCCAAAGATATCTCCCATATCCCCGCTGTTAAAATCAAATCCGCCAAATCCGCCAGGACCGCCGGTCCCGTCAAAGGCGGCATGACCGTACTGGTCATACTGTCTTCTCTTTTCCGGGTCGCTTAATACAGCATAGGCTTCTCCTGCCTCCTTGAACTTTTCTGCTGCTGCCTCATCCCCGGGATTGGCGTCGGGATGGTACTTTTTCGCCAGGTTACGATAGGCCTTTTTCAGGGTGGCATCGTCTGCGTTTTTGTCTACCCCCAACACTTCATAATAATCTCTTTTTGTTTCTGCCATCCGGATTTCTCCTTCCAAAATTCATCGGAATGCCTCAAGCTATGCATCCTTTTTTTCTTGTCGAATCAACGCACAGATGAGGACTGTTGTTGGGCAGTCCTCAGTGGTTGTTATATCTGTTCATGTTTAAACGGGTTCCAGGGTCAAAAGACTTTTTATGCAAGCACACAGTCCTTTGACCACTGGTCCCTTGTCTCATCATTATACGTCTACGACGTCGTCGTCATAGCCTGCGCCGCCCTGAGGGCCTGCGCCGCCGTTATAGCCATTCATATCGGGGCCTGCACCCTGACCACCCTGGGTCTGCTCATACATCTTAGCAAACAGGGACTGAGCGCTGTTCATCAGCTTCTCCTTGCCAGCCTTCAGCTCATCTACCTGAGCATCGGTGATCTCTTCCAGATTTGCAGTGGCATCTACTGTAGCCTTCAGAGCTGCCAGATCTGCCTCTACATTGGCCTTCTCATTGGGATCTACCTTATCGCCGGCTTCCTTCAGAGCATTCTCAGTGGTGAATACCATCTGGTCTGCCTCGTTGCGGGCATCAATGGCTTCCTTCTTCTTCTTATCCTGAGCCTCATACTCAGCAGCCTCTTTTAC
>CAYMSZ010000061.1:0-9004 GCA_964393285.1 uncultured Lachnospiraceae bacterium
TAAGATCGGTCTGTCCAGGTCCGATTCATATGGAGAACAACATGGGAAAATATATTATAAAAAGACTGGTAATCTCCGTCATTACCGTATGGCTGATTGCCACTACCTGTTTCTTCCTGCTGCGGACCCTTCCGGGCAATCCGTTTCAGAGCACTACGCTGCTCAGTGAAGAAATGGTAGCGCGCATGATGCACTACTATGGGCTGGATCGCCCTCTGTGGCAGCAGTACCTGACCTACATGAATAACCTGCTTCACGGGAATTTCGGTTATTCCTTAAAATACGCAGGTAGATCCGTCAATGATATCATTGCTTCTACCTTCCCCATTTCGGCTCAGCTAGGCATTCAGGCTTATATCGTAGCCATTCCTCTGGGTCTGTTATTTGGCATTATTGCCGCCAGAAACCGGGGCAAAGCCGTGGATTACGGTTTGGTAGCCTTTTCTGTACTGGGTATTTCTGTGCCGGTATTTATCCTGGCTGCCCTTTTACAGTATGTTTTTGCCATTAAGACAGGACTCCTTCCGGTGGCTCAGTGGAAGAGCTTCCGCCATACTATCCTGCCTACTCTTACCCTGGCATTTTCCAGTATTGCCGGTAAGACCAGACTTATGCGTACCTATATGCTGGAAATCATTAACGAGGATTACATGAAGACGGCCAAAGCCAAAGGCCTCTCTAAATATAAAATCATCTGGAGCCACCAGATCCGCAATGCAGTGATTCCTATGGTCCCTACCATGGGTATGGAATTAGTAGGAATGCTCATGGGCTCCTTTGTAGTAGAACAGATTTACGCCATACCGGGCATCGGAGCACAGTTTGTTACCTCTATACAGAGTCTGGATTACACCATGACCTTGGGACTGACTGTATTCTTTGGTGTCTTTGTGGTAGCAGCAAACTTTATCGTAGACCTGGTATATGGCCTGGTTGATCCCAGAATTCGTGTGAGGTGAAGAGATGAGCAAAAGAAAGAAAACCGGTGAAAATCCGGAAAATATCCTGACATCCGAACCGGTTCTGGATGCAGACTTTGTGCCGGTACCGGAAGAAAAAAAGAATACGGATATGATTGTCCGTCCCAGCGTCAGCTATTGGAAGGATGCATTCCGTCGTATTACCCATGATAAAGTGGCAATGGTTTGCCTGGCATTTATTGTGTTCATCGTTTTGATGGCAATTTTTGCACCCATGTTCAGTAAATACGGTTATGAGACCACCCACCTGACAGAGAAAAATATGTCTCCCTGCAAGACCCACTGGTTTGGTACGGATTCCCTGGGCAGAGACCTGTGGGCCAGAATCTGGATTGGTGCCAGAGTTTCCCTGGCAGTAGGCTTTTTTGGAGCCTTGGTTCCCCAGCTCATCGGTATCCTCATCGGCGGCATCGCCGGTTATTTTGGCGGATCCGTGGATATGGTGATTATGCGTATCATCGATGTGGGAGTCTGCATCCCGGAGCTGATCTATATTACCCTGATTATGCTGTACCTGGGAGCAGGACCCATACCCCTGATTGTAGCTTTTGCCATTACAGGATGGATGGGAACGGCCAGAGCAATTCGCGGTCGAATCATGCAGTTTAAAAACCGGGAATTTGTTATGGCCAGTAAATCTCTGGGAGGTCAGCCCATGCATCTGATCTTTAAGAGCATTTTCCCCAATATCCTGGGTCAGCAGATCGTTTCCCTGACAGCAGGAATCCCCGGAGCCATCTTTATGGAAGCGTATTTAAGCTTCATCGGACTGGGTATTGCCTCCCCGCTGACATCCTGGGGACAGTTATCCCAGACCGGAGCCAGCTTTTACCGCCTGTATCCCTACCAGTTGTTTATCCCCGGCATTTTTATCAGTCTGACCATCTTGGCACTGTACCTGTTTGGCAACAGCCTGCGGGATGCCCTGGATCCCCATTTAAGAGACTGATAGGAGGCGTAACATGGAACATTTATTAGAAGTAAAAAACCTGGAGGTATCCTTTGCCACCTATGAGGGGGAAGTCCATGCCGTCCGGGGAGTAAGTTTTTATCTGGATCAGGATGAGACTCTGGCTATCGTAGGCGAGTCCGGCTGCGGAAAATCCGTATCCATTAAGTCTGTTATGCGGATCAATCCGGAACCCCCGTCCTTTATCAAGGAGGGAAGCAGTATCTGCTACCAGGGAGAAGAGCTGGTAGGAAAGACCGATGCCCAGATGGAGCACTACAGAGGCAATGAGATGGCAATGATCTTCCAGGATTCCATGACCAGCTTAAATCCTACCATGCGTGTAGGAAAACAGCTTATGGAGGGCATTTTAAAACACCAGAAGATCAGCAAAGCAGAGGCCAAAAAAAAGGTCATTGAAATGCTGGGGGCAGCCGGTATCCCCAATCCGGAAAATGTGTATCGCAGATACCCTCACACCATGTCCGGCGGTCAGAGACAGCGTGCCATGATTGCCATGGCCCTGTGCTGCAATCCTAAGATCCTTTTTGCCGATGAGCCTACGACGGCGTTGGATGTTACCATGCAGGCTCAGATCCTGGAGCTGATTGGAAAATTGCAAAAAGAATACCATATGGGTGTGGTTTTGATTACCCATGATCTGGGCGTGGTAGCCAAGATGGCAGACCGGATCAATGTCATGTATGCAGGAAAAATCGTAGAAAGCGGTACCTCCCGACAGGTATTCTACCATCCCAGCCACCCCTACACCCTGGGTCTTTTAGGAGCCATGCCCAATATGATCCAGGAACAGAAGGAGGAACTGTATACCATTCCCGGTGCTCCGCCGGATCTGTTTGCCCCGCCTAAGGGCTGTGCCTTTGCCGGACGCTGCAAGTATTGTATGGAAGCCTGTCTGAAGGCAGATGCACCGGAATTTACAGTGGAGGAGGGGCATGTGTCCCACTGTTGGCTGCTGGACGAGAGAGGAAAAAAATATCAGCCGGAAGGCTTTGGCGGTAAAAAGGAGGAAGCAAAATGAGCGACGTGATTTTAGACGTACAGCATTTGAAAAAATACTTCCCCGCAGGAAAGAAAGCAGTCCTGAAGGCAGTAGATGATGTGTCCTTTCAGATCAACAGAGGAGAAACTCTGGGTCTGGTAGGAGAATCCGGCTGCGGTAAAACCACCGTAGGACGAACCCTTATGCGGATCTATGAGCCTGACGGCGGTAAGATTATCTTTGACGGTCAGGATATTACCAAATTAAACCGGAAGGAAGAAAAGGCTTTGACCCGCAAGATGCAGATGATTTTCCAGGATCCCTATGCCTCTTTGAATCCCTTCTACACAGTAGGAGAGGTCATTTCCGAGGGCATGGAGATCCACAAGATGTATCCGGATAAAAAGGAACGTCAGGAACGGGTCTATGAGCTGTTGGACCAGGTAGGTCTCCACAAAGACTACGCCAATCGCTTCCCTCACGAATTCTCCGGCGGACAGAGACAGCGTGTAGGCATTGCCAGAGCCCTGGCAATGGAACCGGAATTCATCATCTGCGATGAGCCTATCTCCGCTTTGGATGTGTCGATTCAGGCCCAGGTAGTCAATATGCTTATCAAATTTCAGAGGGAGATGGGATTGACCTATCTGTTCATCGCCCACGATTTGTCTATGGTACGCCACATCTCCGACCGGACGGTGGTGATGTATTGCGGAACCATGGTAGAGTACGGCAAGACAGAGGAAGTCTACAGCCATGCTGCCCACCCCTATACCCAGGGACTTTTGTCGGCAGTTCCCGTAGCCGATCCGGATTATGAACAGTCTCATGAACGGATTCCCATGGACGGTGAGGTAGCAAGCCCCATCAATCCAGCTCCCGGCTGCCGCTTTGCAGGACGCTGCCCCAGAGCAACAGAGCAGTGCCGCACCCAGACTCCTATTCTTCAGGACATAGGAGGAGGGCACTTCGCAGCCTGCCACCATTTGCAGTAAAAACAGGTACATTGTCGCCGTCGGTACGTAGGCTGCGTATTTTGCAGCCTGATGTACCGAGGGTGGCGATATGTCCTATCCATAAGAAAGGGAAGTACAGTATGTCAAAACCGCAGTACACCTATTGCATCCTCCACCCCACCATTGTAGACGGCACAGGTGGACAGCCCTACCAGGCTGACGTGGGGATTCTGGGAGAAAAGATTGTCACAGTAGGAACCCTGGAGAAAGACAAGATCGGACCGGATACCCGCATCATCGATGGTACAGGTCAGATCCTTTCTCCGGGTTTTATTCATATGCACAGTCATGGAGACTGCAGTGTAGCAATGTACCCGGAGATGGAATCTTCCCTGGGACAGGGAATCACTACAGAATTTACCGGTCATTGCGGCCTGGGAGTGGCACCGGTTCCCAACTACTGGCTTTATATGTTTCCGGAAAAGCTGGCTTTTGAAAAAGTGATTCCCCCTTCCGTAGGAGGTGCCAATCCCTATGGATTCCGGATGGTGGAGACAGAGAAGCTTCGCCCTGTTTTTCAAGAAACATACGGAGAAGAACTGGATTGGAGCAGCTTTGGACAGTGGCGGGATCATCTGCATAAACGAGGCATAGGAGCGAATCTCTATCCCCTGGTAGGTCATGGACAGCTCCGTACCCAGATCCTGGGGCTGGATTACCAAAGGGCGGCATCGGAGGAGGAAATCAGCCGGATGTGTCAGCTATTGGAGGAATCCATAGAGGAGGGAGCCAGAGGTCTGGGAATCGGTTTGGACTACCTGCCGGGACTTTGGGCAGATGAAAAGGAGCTGCTGGCACTCTTTCAGGTAGTGGCAGCTCATGACGGCATGGTTACGGCCCATCTGAGAATGATTCCTCAGAAAAATTATGCCCAACAGCAGACCGTCCGAAAGGGAATGGAAGAATTCTTAAGACTGACAAGCCAGGCAGGTGTCAGGGCACATATCAGCCATATCTCCCCGGTGGAAACCGACGGACAAGGACAGCCCCTGGAGGAGTCGGCAGGGGCCATAGAAGCCCTGGCAATGTTAGAAAAGGCCAAAAGAAACGGTCAGGAAGTCACCTGGGATGTGATACCAAAGGATTGCTACGGTCCGTTCCACTATGCCATGCTGGCCAGCCTTTTTGAACCGTATGTCCAGGCCTGCAAAGGGTTGAAATCTTTCGGAGAAAAATTGCGGATCGGTTCCTATGCCAGAGAAATTCAGGAGGAGATTGCAGCCGGAAATCATCCCAGCAAGGCCCCCTTTACCAGAATCAATCCTCTGGCCAATCCTCACTGGGATGAGAATCAGCTGATCACAGGCAGCCGGGTTCCGGGAATCACAGGGAAGACCATTCGCCAGGCAGCGGAGGAAGCCGGAAAGCCTTCCCTGGCATTTTGCCTGGAGGTGCTGTCTGCAGATCCTGAGACTTATGTGTTGTCCCTGGGGAGAAGACCGGAAAAGACCCCGGATCGGGATGCTTTTGTGGCAGTTCCGGAAGCCACCATTGCCCTGGATTGCTGGACCCTGAACTACGACGCCAGCTTATCCTATGAAGATATGCCCCTGGAAACCGGTTCCCCGGACACCTATTGCGGGATGTTCCAGTACATAGAGAGGCAAAAAGAAAAAGGAGAACCGCCGGAGATGATTTTGCGGCGCCTTACCGGAAGACCGGCAGATATTCTGAGACTCAAGGATCGAGGATATATCCGGGAAGGTCTTCAGGCAGATCTGGTTTTACTGGACTGGGAACAGGCAGCTTCGGCAGTAGATTGGACAGATCCCAGACATGCCCCTAAGGGAATCCGTTTTGTTATGGTAAACGGCAAAATGGCAGTGGAAGAAGGCCGTCAGCTCCATGCAGGAAGCGGAAAATGTCTGTAAAAGCAACCAAACATCAATTGAGAACCAAACAGGAGAGAATATCCGTATGATCAGTGAGCTACAAATGCAGTCGGTTTTGGGAGAGTGTCTGAAAACCGGAGGAGATTTTGCTGAATTGTATTTTGAGGACAGCGTGGAAAACAATCTGTACATGGTCAATGGAACCATGGATCGGACAGAGGCAGTACGTATCTGCGGCTGTGGCATTTATGTTTTGAAGGGAACCAAAAGCGCCTATGCCTACACCAATGACCTGTCTTATCAGGGACTTTTGCAGACAGCCGGACAGGCAGCGGCTCTGCTGAGTCAGACGGGAAACCAGACAATAGAGGTAGGAGGCTTTACCCACAGAGAATATCCTTCTCCCAACAAAGGACGGATTTTGTCCTCCACAATCCCTGCAGGAGAGAAACTGCCTGTATTAGAGGAAGCTTCTCGCTATGCCTATGAGGTTTGCCCGGACTTAAAACGGCTGAATGTGACAAATCTGGGAAAAGAACAGCATGTCACAGTAGTGAACACAGAGGGATTGTATGCAGAAGATACCCGTATGTACAATCGTATTCGTCTTAATTATGTCATGGGTCGCGGTAGAGAACACAAAAGCGGCTTTCTGGAATACAACCGGGTAGAAGGCTGGGAAGCCTTTGAAGACCTGAATCCTATGCGGCGGGAAATCGGAGATTCTCTCCGCGGAAAGGCCGCTTCCTTTGATGGCAAGACCGTGAAATCCTGTAAAGTGCCGGTAATCATGGAGGCCGGAGTCTGCGGCACGGTATGGCATGAGGCCTGCGGTCATCCTCTGGAATCGGTAGCAATTGCCGGTCATGCCAGTGAATTTGAAGGTCTTCTGGGACAAAAGGTAGCTACGGAAAAAGTGACCCTCATTGATGATGGCACCATTCCTGGTTTGTACGGAAGCCTGGGAATGGATGATGAAGGTCATCCCACCCAGAAAAATATATTGATTGAAAAGGGCGTACTGAAAGGATACCTTTGTGACCGTCTGGGGGCAAGAAAGCTGGGAATGGCTCCTACCGGCAGCGGAAGACGCCAGGGATACATGTATGCGCCTGTAGCCCGGATGAACAACACCTATCTGGAGGTAGGGGAGGACAGAGAAGAAGACCTGTTGTCCTCCATCGATGATGGTTTGTACATTAAAGCCTTTGGCGGAGGCAGCGGCGGACGGGAATTCTCCCTGGCAGTAGAGGAGGGTTACTGGATTCACAATGGCCGGATTGTCTATCCGGTAAAAGGATTGACACTGACGGGAAAGGGTCTGGATTTGCTGCAGAAAATTGACGGAGTAGGCGGCATTCAGGGCTATGACGGAGGCAGCTTCTGCGGAGCAGATTCCGGTCTGTGCCCGGTGACGGCTTTCCAGCCCAGGATTCGTATTCGTGAGATGAATGTAGGAGGAGAGGAGGCTTAAACCATGAGAGAAATACAGGAAAAATATCTGCAAGCCTGTCTCCACCTGCCTGCAGATATCACTGCGGCAGAGGCAGAGGGACGACGGGAGGTCATCCTCAGTCTGACAGTCAGTGGAGGAGAGCTGACGGCATCCCAGAGCTGTGATGTTACTACCATATCGGTAAGAGCCGGAGGGGAAAAAATCGGCTATGCCTTTAGCCAGAACCTGGAGGAGGAGCCGGAGGCTGTGATTCGGAGAGCAGCAGCCGCCGGAGAGCTGGCAGCACCTGGAATACAGCAGTATCAAAAGCCCACAGAGGAGACAGAAGAAAAGGATATCGCCGGAGAGTCCAGGGAGTGGCAAGCCTACGAGACTCCCAGTCTGTTGTCTGTAGCAGAGGGAATCCAGATCGGCAAACAGGCAGAAGAGTGGGCCAAAGAGGCGGCCCCGGATATCATAGAAGAAGTATCTGTTACAGTAGGCTCCTATGGCACCGATACCTGGACAGTAAACCACCTGGGATGGAATCGCGCTGCCGGGAACACCTGGCTGGATGTGACGGTGGAGGTGGTGTTAAAGAAAGAGGACCGCAGGTATAATGTATCCTGGTGTACCTCCGTCTCTGATGAAGAAAAGCTTCTGGATCAGAAGGAAGACCTGCAGCGCAGCATTCGCCGCAATGCCATGGCCAAGGCAAAGCCCATTCATCTGGAATCCGGTACCTATCGGGTATTGTTAAGCAGAGAGTCTTTGTGCCAGATGCTGGTAAACAGCTGGATTCCTTTTTCCGGCTGCCGCCAGAAGGCAGGAACCTCCTTCCTTTCCGGAAAACTTGGGGAAAGGATCGGCTCTGACAAGTTAAATATCGTAGATGCCCCCTGTCTGCCCCAGTGCGGATATGCAAGAACTCTGGATTGTGAAGGGGTGGAAGGAAAAGAGACCTGGCTGGTAACAAAAGGCGTTCTTACCGGCAGATTAAATAATCTGGACAGCGCAGCCTATTTTGGAGAGGAGCCGGGAGGAAATGCCGGCCGCAGCGAAGGCTTTTTCTCCGGATTGCCTACGGGAGTAGTGGCCATACCCAATGTAACCTATATTGTCCCCGGAGACATGACAGAGGAAGATATGCTGGATCGCCTGGGAGATGGGGTTTGGATTACGGAAACCTACGATCCCTTCCATTCCATTAACATCGGAAGCGGCGATTTCTCTATTCCCTGTAACGGAGTCCTGGTCCGGGACGGAAAACCGGTAGGAGCCTTGAATTCCCTGACCATTAACGGCAATCTGCGGGATTTGTTTTCCCAGGTGGAGGCAGTAGGAGATCGCAATCAATTCTGGCGGTTTTACACTGGCTTATATTATCTGGGGGGCGCCGACGTACTGGTGGGAAAACTCCAGGTAAACGGATAGGAAAACAGAGAATCGGAAAACAGTAGTTTGGAACAGGAAAATGAGTTATAATGTCCCACAAGAGGAGAATTTCATTTTTGAAATCCCAGGGCAGCCAAGGAAAAGAAATTTCCCCCCTGCCAGCGAAAAAAGAAAGATGAGGAAAAAGATATGGTTATCGTAGAAGCAAAGGAAGTATTGGAACGGTTGGACATGAAAACAACCATTGGTTTGATGCGGGATGCATTGCGGGATCTTTCTGCCGGAACGGCCCTTCAGCCCCTTCGGTCCATCCATGTACTGCCCCAGGGAGAGAAATTTGGCTTTATGCCTGCATATCTGGGATCAGATAGTTACTATGGTGCCAAGGTGGTAG
>CAYMSZ010000062.1:0-8962 GCA_964393285.1 uncultured Lachnospiraceae bacterium
ATCACCGATCTCGATGACAGATACATCGAAGGTACCGCCGCCTAAGTCGTATACCAGGATCTTCTGCTCATGCTCGTTGTCCAGACCATAAGCCAGAGCGGCAGCAGTAGGCTCATTGATAATACGCTTTACTTCCAGTCCGGCGATCTTACCGGCATCCTTGGTAGCCTGACGCTGTGCATCGTTGAAATAAGCAGGAACGGTGATAACAGCCTCTGTTACCTTCTCGCCCAGATAGCTCTCTGCATCAGCCTTCAGCTTCTGCAGAACCATGGCGGAAATCTCCTGAGGAGAATACTTCTTTCCATCGATGTTTACCTTATAATCTGTACCCATATGTCTCTTGATGGAGGAAATGGTCTTATCTGCATTGGTTACAGCCTGACGCTTTGCCGGCTCACCTACCAGTCTCTCACCATTCTTGGTAAATGCCACTACAGAGGGAGTGGTTCTTGCTCCTTCGGTGTTGGCGATAACAGTGGGCTTTCCACCTTCCATTACAGCTACGCAAGAGTTCGTAGTACCTAAGTCAATACCAATAATCTTACTCATAATGTATGCCTCCTAAAAAATTTGAATGATCTCATTACTATATTATTTGTTCACCTTTACCATGCTGTGACGAATCACAGTGCCACGATAGAGATAACCTTTCTGGAACTCTTCGACGATAATATTCTCGCCGACCCCTTCTTCCTCTGCCTGCATAACGGCATTGTGGAAATCGGGGCTAAATTCTTTGCCTACCGCCTCGATGGGCTTTACATCCAGCTCCTCAAAGGCTTTCAGGAACTGCTTGTAAATCTTATCCATACCTACGGCTGTGGCGCTTTCTTTTTCCGCCTCCGGGATGGCTGCCAGGCCTCGTTCGAAGTTATCCATAATGGGGAGCATCTTCTCCAGCACATCCCTGGCACCCATTTCAAACATGGTGCTCTTTTCTTTCTCGGAACGCTTGCGGAAGTTATCAAACTCTGCCATCTGACGCTTCACCCGATCCATGAGCTCTGCGATCTGCTGATCCTTCTTATCGTCCTTTTTATTTTTCCCGATGCCAAAGCCCCAGCCCTTGCCGGACTTTTTATTCTCTCCTGTCTCCTCCGACTGGGAATCCTCCTCCGGTGAAGCATCGTTCTCTTCTTCAGAAGGAACTTCCTCTTCCCCTTCTTCGGCTTCCGCTGTTTCTGTTCCAGGGACCTCTTCCCCAGCGGTTTCTTCGGTTACAGGCTCTTCGTTCTCTTCCAACTCCTGAGTCGCCTCAGACTGGGTTTGGGTTTTATTCTCTTCCATTACGTCTTTGGTCTCTTCTGCCATCTGACACCGCCTTCCTTTCTTGTTTTCCTATTATGATATTGGATTTTGCAACGATTCAGAATCCACTCATTGACATGGTAAATTGCTGCTTTTTCAGGTATCCTGTCTCTTCTCGTCATCTGTCTTGTAGATGGAATCCATCTGGGACATGACATTCTGAAGAGTGGAAAGAACTTTTCCGTAATCCATACGTTTGGGTCCTACAATTCCTATGGTACCCTTCAATCCATCCTGCAATTCATAAGTGGCTGTGACCACGCTGCAATCCTTCATGGACTGTACAGATGTCTCGCCGCCGATATATACCTGAATGTTCTGGCCTTCTTCTCCGTTGAGAGAGGAGGTGAGCAATTTGGATAACTCCTCTTTTTCCTCCAGGGTTCCGATGATCTCACTGGCTCCGCCATCTGCGGTAAGCTCCGGATACTTGAAAATGTTGGTGGCTCCGCTGGTATAGATGGGAACCTCTCCTCCCATATTAATGGCATCTGCCACCGCATCCAGAATCCTCTCAATGACATCTGCATTGGGACCGGCTGCTTCTTTCAGTTTAGAAATCAGCCCCAGATTGATCTCTCCCATGGTCAGACCATTCAAGGTGTTGTTTAAATTAAAGGACAAGGACAATATGTCGTCATCCGTCATAGGCCGTTCCAGTTCCAGGATGGTACTCTTTACGATGTTGCCCTCCACCACTACAGTGACCAGCAGCTTCTCTCCTGCCATTCTGGACAGCTGCAGGAATTTCACCTTGCTTTTCGAAGCACTGGGGCCGGAAATCATAGTGGCATAATTGGTATTGGCCGCCAGGAATTTTGCCAGCTGCTTCAGCAGCTCCTCCATGCGATCTACCCGCTGTACCATGAAATCCTTGATCTCCGATACCTCTCTGGTCTTTTCCTCCATGAGATGATCCACATAGAGGCGATAGCCCTGATCGGTAGGAATCCGTCCGGCAGAGGTATGGGGCTGTACGATCAGTCCCATCTCCTCCAGGTCTGCCATCTCATTACGGATGGTAGCGGAGCTAAGATTCAGATCCGTGTACTTGGAAATCGTGCGGGAGCCTACAGGCTCACCAGTCTCCTGGTAATTCTGGATAATGGCGTTTAAGATCTTTTGTTTTCTCTCATCCAGTTCCATAAAGAGCACCCCCGCTTTCTTTTGCCCTGTTAGCACTCATTTCATTTGAGTGCTAATCTTTTCAGTCATTAAGATAGCACTTTGCATGAGAAATGTCAACGGGTTTTCCGGAATAAATTTTGAAATAAGTGTGAAACTGCAAAAAGTATCCTTTCCATATGTCTATACAAAATCCAACTTCTTTGTTAAAATAGCTCTGATTAGGTACGATACCCATAATCATAATGTGAAGGAGGATGTATTTCATGACTGTTACGATTTGTATAGGAAGTTCCTGCCATCTAAAAGGTTCTCGGGATATTGTGGCTCGTCTGCAAACTCTGATTGCTGACAATCATCTGGAAGATCAGGTTCAGCTGAACGGCTCTTTCTGCAACGGAAACTGTGTTCATGGCGTCGTCGTCACCATCGACGGACAGGAGGAGATTCATTCCGTTTCCCCTGAAAATACAGAGTATTTCTTCCAGAATGAGATTTTACCGAGGCTTTCCAAATGAAAATCATAGATTTCAGTGGTTCCCGTTGCAAGCACTGTTATAAATGTGTTCGCAACTGCGATGTGAAAGCCATTGATGTCCGGGATTCCCAGGCAATCATTGCCGAGGATCGCTGTATCCTGTGCGGACGATGTCTGAATATCTGTCCCCAGGATGCCAAAACCTTACATAGCCAGCTGTCTTATGTAAAATCCCTGCTGGCTTCTGACGATCCGGTGATTTTGACCCTGGCTCCCTCCTATCGGGCTCTTTTGCATAACTGTACTTCTGCTCAGTTTGTAGCCGGTCTGAAGCAGCTGGGCTTTGATCAGGTGCGGGAAGTTTCTGAGGGCAGCGCCTATGTGACGGAGCAATATGTTCGTCTCATTCAGGAAGGAACCATGGATAATATCATTACCACCTGCTGTCCCAGCGCTGTTTCTCTCATTGAGATGTACTACCCGGAGCTGATTTCCAATCTGGCTCCTGTCGTTTCTCCCATGATCGGGCAGGCTATGATGCTCAAAGAGAAATTCGGGTCAAATGTTCGCATCGTCTTTGCCGGTCCTTGTATTGCCAAACGGGCAGAGGCTGTGGATCCCAGACACGCAGGTTATGTGGATGCTGTTCTGGATTTTCAGGAACTGCTGTATTTTGCAAGTCAGAAGAAAATCCATTTCGATGAATGCACACCTCAGGAATTTGACAACGAAACTTCCCAGGTCAACAGGCTATATCCTGTTACCGGCGGTATCTTGTCTGCTGTCTCTCAGACAGCCAAAGCCCGGGGCTGTGATTTTGATACCTACCGTTCCTTTTATGTAGACGGGATTCAAAACTGTCGGGATATGTGTGAAAGCATGCGACGGGGAGATCTTCATCACTGTTTTATTGAGATGAGTATCTGTACCGGCAGCTGTGTAAAGGGGCCTATGCTCCAGAGCAAAAGCAGCCGTTTTAAACTGCGTCTTGACTATGAGGAAGCCCTTTCTCATCAGTCTGTGGCTCCCTCGTATTTCTATCCTGACCTGAATCTCTCCACTGAGTTCCAGGACCGGGTTCCCAGTGCTCCCGCTCCCACCAGAGCCCAGCTCCAGGAGATTCTTGCCAGAACCGGAAAATATACCCCGGAGGATGAATTGGACTGCGGTGCCTGCGGTTATCCTACCTGTCGTGAGAAGGCCATTGCGGAATTTCAGGGCAGGGCAGAGAAAACCATGTGCATGGCATATATCCATGACCAGGCAACTTCTCTGTCCAATCTGGTTATGAACACCTCCCCTAACATTGTGCTGATCGTGGATCGTGATCTGCAGATTCTGGAGTATTCCGCAGTAGGGGAAAAATATTTTGGCAAAACCAGATCCCAGGCTCTGGAATGCAGGCTGGATGATCTGATCGATCCCTCTGATTTTGTAGAAGTGCTGGACAGTCATACCAATATTCATGGGAAAAAGGTCTCATTCCCTCAGTATCAGCTGATTGCTCTGGAAAACATTGTTTACCTGGATTCTCAGGATGCGGTTCTTGCTACCTTAATTGATATTACAGAAGCGGAAAACCGGTCCCGTCAGGAATATGAGAAAAAATTAGAGACAGTAGACATGGCTCAAAAGGTCATTGAAAAACAGATGATGGTAGCCCAGGAGATTGCCGGTCTTTTAGGTGAGACCACTGCAGAGACAAAGGTATCCCTGTCAAAGGTGCGAAGCATTCTGTTAGATGGCACTGAGGTACCTGAAGAGTAAGTCCCTTCCCTGTTTTGATTTTCCTGCCGATCCATCGCTACGAGAAAAGGAAGCCCTATGACCATTCGTGCAGACTGTGCCTTTGAAAGCTTAATTAAATATGAAGAAGAACTTTGCGGCGATAAGGTAGAGCTGCTTCGCACAGAGGATTCCTATATTATGATTCTTGCCGACGGGATGGGAAATGGCGTAAAGGCCAATATTCTGTCTACTCTGACCTCCAAGATACTGGGAACCATGGTGCTGCAGGGCGCTTCTCTGGAAGAATGTGTGGACACGATTATTCGTACCCTGCCACTGTGCCAGGTACGCCATGTGGCCTACTGCACCTTCAGTATTCTCCAGGTATTTCGGGACGGGCAGGCCTATCTGGTAGAATTTGATAACCCTGCCTGTCTGCGGATCCGGGACGGCGTCCCCAGCCAGATTCCCTGTACCAACCGTATTGTATCCGACAGGGAAATCCGGGAGGCTCATTTTGTGGCCCAGGAAGGGGATATCTATATCATGGTCAGTGACGGCGCCATTCATGCCGGGCTAGGCAAACGCCTGGCCTTTGGCTGGACCTGGGAAAATATGGCCAGTTACTCTGCCGCCCATGTATCCAGTCAGTTTTCTGCCGCCCGCATTGCTCACATGATCTGTCAGGCTGCCAATCAGCTGTATGAAGATTGCCCGGGAGACGATGCTACGGTAGCCGTCATGCGGATCATCCGGGCCCAGGTCGTGCATCTGCTGACCGGACCGCCTCAGAATCCTGCCAGTGACCATAAGATGGTGGAAACCTTTATGGCAGGAGATGCCTATCGGATTGTCTGCGGCGGCACCAGCGCTATGATTGTTTCCAGAGAGCTGAATCTCCCTCTGGTCCCTACCCTGGACTTTGAAGACCCGGAGATTCCTCCCATTGCCCATATACAGGGGATCGATCTGGTAACAGAGGGTGTAATTACCCTGAATCGGGCTGCTTCCCTTTTGCGTCGTTACACGAACAATCCTAACTCGGATGACACCTTATTTGATGAACTGGACAAAAAAAATGCAGGTTCTCTCATTGCAAAGGCTTTGATTGAAAACTGCTCTGATTTACAAATTTTAGTTGGAAAAGCGATCAACGTGGCCCATCAGGACACTGATCTTCCCTTTGACCTGGGTATTCGCCAGACTCTGGTGGAACAGATCTACACAGCAGTGAAGACCTTGGGAAAGGGCGTCACGATTCTATATTTTTAACATCGGTACCAAAAAGGTACTGCAAGAAACAAGGAGATACTACATGCTAAAACTAAACTCAAATGACAACATCTCAAGCATCAAAGACTCAGTTCTTTGCGAAGTTGCACGTCTTGCCTTCGATGGGAAGCTGGCAGAGGAGAAGGAAACCCTGCCCTACCAGATGATCCCCGGACCCAAGGCCAATTTCCGATGCTGTATATATAAGGAACGGGAAATTATCCGCCAGAGAATCCGAATGGCAGAAGGAAAATCGCCTAACAGCGATACCTTCAGTACCAATATTGTACAGGTCATTCCCGCCGCCTGCGAGGAGTGCACCCTGGGTCATTATCAGGTAACGGATAACTGCCGCCGCTGTGTCAGCAAAAAATGTCAGTCTGCCTGTCGCTTCGATGCCATTACCATGGAGAGTGACCGCGCTCACATCAATCCGGATAAATGTAAAGAATGCGGCAAATGCTTTGAAGCCTGTCCTTATCATGCCATTGCCGATCTGACCCGTCCCTGCCGCCGCGCCTGTCCTGT
Source organism: uncultured Lachnospiraceae bacterium (assembly GCA_964393285.1). Taxonomy (GTDB): domain Bacteria; phylum Bacillota; class Clostridia; order Lachnospirales; family Lachnospiraceae; genus RGIG7193. The sequence continues at coordinate 6,443 of CAYMSZ010000062.1, forward strand.
AGGTGCCATTACCTGGGATGAGGAGACCCTGATCGTTAAAATTGATGAGAGCAAGTGTATCCAGTGTGGTGCCTGCATTGAAGCCTGTCCTTTTGGTGCCATTGGCTCCCGTACTTTTATGGTAGACGTGATCAACCTGATTCGTTCCGGTAAAAAGGTAGTTGCTCTGCCTGCTCCTGCCGGAGAAGGTCAGTTTGGTCCCGGAATCACTATGGGTAGTCTGGCAAAGGGTCTGAAAGAGCTGGGCTTTGCCGATATGGTAGAGGTGTCCCTGGGCGCCGATCTGACTGCCGCCTATGAAGCAGATGAATGGGCAGAGGCCTATGCTGCCGGAGAGAAAAAAGTAACCTCCTGTTGCCCCGCCTTTGTCAATATGGTAAAGAAACACTTCCCCAAACTGCTTTCCAATGTTTCCACTACTGTGTCTCCTATGTGCGCCGTATCCCGGGCGGTAAAAGCAAAGGATCCCGATGCCATTACCGTATTCATCGGTCCCTGTGTTGCCAAAAAGGATGAAATTCTGGATCTGCAGTTAGAAGGCAATGCGGATTATGTGTTAACCTACAATGAGTTGGCCTGTATGCTGAAAGCAAAAGGAATCCAGCTGACTCCGGAAGCCGATACGCTCCAGCATGGTTCCCTCTATGGCAAGAAATTTGCTGCTTCCGGCGGCGTTACCGCTGCTGTGGTAGAATCTCTCAAAGAAGCCAATCAGAATGCTGATGTGAAGGTTGCTGTCTGCAACGGAGCGGCAGAGTGCAAGAAAGCACTGATGCTGCTGAATGTGGGCCGTCTGCCGGAGGACTTTGTAGAAGGTATGGCCTGCATGGGCGGCTGTGTCAACGGTCCCGGAAGTGCCAAATTCGAATTTGATTCCCGTAAGGATCGTGCTGCTCTGCTGTCTCAGGCGGATAATCGTGAAATACGCCAGAATCTAAAGGAGAATGTAGATGTGGAATCCTTCTCCATGCACCGCAAGCATTGATCTTGTCCTAACTACGGAGGCAAACTAGAAATGAAGTCCAAAAAATCCAAATCAAAGGCTCCTGCATCTTCCAAAAAAGGTGCAGGAGGCAACCACAATAAGAAACGTCTGCTACCTTATGGAATTGCTCTGCTGATCGTCCTTCTCCTCATAGGAGGAGCGGCGGTTTTGTCCAAATCCAAAGGGTTCGGAAGCAAAAATGTCAATTATACCAAGCGAACTTACCAATACTGGGATGTTTTAGACACCATCAGCACTGTGCAGGTATATCTGCGAGATGATCAGGACCGTGATTATTATGATAACTGGATCCATGAAGAATTGCTGGGATATCACAAATTATTCGATGCCTACAATGCTTATGAAGGAATCAATAATGTGTACACCATCAACGAAAATGCAGGAATCCAGCCGGTTCAGGTAGATGAGTCCTTATACGATCTGATTGCATTTTGTATCGATAACATGGAGGCTACCTATTCCCGTACCAATATTGCATTCGGGTCCGTTACCTCCATATGGAAACAGTTTATGTCCGATGCCTCAGATGAAAGTGAGCTGGCTGAGAAAGAAAACAGAGAGCCTGTATACCAGTTCCCTGATGAAGAAGAACTGGCCGCTGCCGGTGAGCATACAGACATCAACAATATTATTCTCAACGAAGAGGATCACAGCGTTTATCTGGCAGATCCGGACATGCGCCTGGATGTAGGTGCGGCAGCGAAGGGTTACATCTGTGAGCAGCTGGCCCAGGATATGCTGGCTGCCGGTATTGACTCTGCCTGCATCAGTCTGGGTGGAAATGTGAAGGTCATTGGAGAATACAAGGGAAGCGAGGATCGTACCTACTTTACCTCTGCGATTACCAATCCCTCTAATCCCTCAGAAAATCTTGGTTTTGTATTGATGATTGATGATCAGACCTGTGTTGTTACCAGCGGAAACTATGAGCGTTTTGTTGACATTGACAATGTCCGCTACTGCCATTTGATTGACCCGGATACGCTACAACCCAGTCAGGGTATGTCTTCTGTCACAGTTATCTGTAAGGACTCCGGATTGGCAGATTACCTTTCCACTGCACTCTTTACCACAGATATCGAGACCGGAAAAGAAATCCTCTCCCATTATGATGGAGTGGAAGCCTTCTGGATTACAGATACTTATGAAATTGATTACAGTGATGGTTTCCTGGATTATGCTTATACAACAAGTAAGTGATGTGAAATAGAATTCAGCATGAGTATAATATAAAAGACTCTGCATTTCAAAGGAAGCGGCGTGACTTCAGTCACGCCGCTTTTTCGTCGAACATTCGTCATTATCCATCAGGTAATGATCCAAATATTTCCGATTTATCCATACTGAGAAGAGAATGCAGCCTCCTATGAGAGAGGCACAGTCCACTGATGATTACTGCTTTTCCAATGAAATGAGAATAAAAAAAGATCCATGAACCATACATTCATGAATCTTCATCGCTCCCCCTGTTGGACTCGAACCAACGACACCGCGGTTAACAGCCGCGTGCTCTA
>CAYMSZ010000063.1:0-8935 GCA_964393285.1 uncultured Lachnospiraceae bacterium
GCAGACATCATTCGTTGACATCAAAAGGAGAGACACTATGTACTTGATTCCAAAAATATATTGTCGTATATATCAGACGGCTTTTCGGGCGGTATTGCCTATTTTACCTTATCGGAATCCTAAGATTTTAAACCATTTGGAGGCAATTCCCGGTGTGTTGAAAACAAAGGGCTGTCAGCATCCTTTGCTGGTGACAGATAAAAATGTCATGACATTGGGATTGGCGGATCCGCTGTTGAGGGCCTGTAAGAAGAGAGGCATACCGGTATCTGTGTTTGATGAGGTGAAGCCCAACCCTACTACAGGACTGGTAGAACAGGCCCTGGAGCAGTACAGGAGTGAAGGCTGTGACAGCCTGATTGCCCTGGGCGGCGGCTCCCCTATGGATTGTGCCAAGGCCGTAGGCGCCAGACTGGCCAGACCACACAAGTCCCTGGCCCAGATGGAGGGCATCTTACGGGTCATGAGGAAGCTTCCTCTGTTGATTGCCATCCCTACTACAGCAGGCACCGGCAGTGAGACGACTCTGGCAGCAGTCATTACGGACAGCGAGACGAGACATAAGTATGCCATCAATGATTTTCCCCTGATTCCGGCCTATGCGGTACTGGACCCTACTGTGATTCATACGCTGCCTGCCGGAGTGGCAGCTTCTACCGGAATGGATGCCCTGACCCATGCAGTGGAGGCTTATATCGGTCGATCTACCACCAGACAGACCAGGGCAGATGCAGAAAAAGCAGTAAACCTGATTTTTGCAAACATTCATGGTGCAGTAACCCATGAAAGCACAGAGGCGGAGAAGGCAATGCTGGATGCTGCTCACTATGCAGGCAGAGCCTTTACCAGAAGCTATGTAGGATATATTCATGCCGTCTCCCATAGTCTCAGCGGCAAATATGATATGCCCCATGGATTGACCAACGCTATTTTATTGCCTATGGTTCTGGAGAAATACGGCAGGGTTATATATAAAAAATTGGCACGGCTTGCAATCTGTGCAGGAATCGGAGAAGCCAAAGAGGGAAAAGAAGTCCTGGCCAGGAGATTCATCCAGGCAATCAAGGATCTGAATCGTGACTTTGGGATACCGGAGAAAATCTCCGGCATTCAGGCAGCGGATGTGCCCCAGCTGGCAGGCTATGCCAACCATGAGGCCAATCCTCTGTATCCTGTGCCGGTACTGTGGAATAAAAAAGAACTGGAAACGATTTATTATGAAGTGATGGAGGAAGCAGTATGGAACAGCGAGAAATCCACCAGCTGGTGCAAAAGCAGAGAGAGTATTTTGGCACAGGAGTAACCTTGCCTCTGGCCTTTCGGGCAAAGGCTTTGAAAACACTTCTGGCAGCCATAGAAAACAGAGAGTCTGAAATCCAGACAGCCTTGCAGGCGGATCTGGGAAAAAGCGCCAGCGAATCCTATATGTGCGAGATCGGCCTGGTAAAAAGTGAAATTCGCTATATGCTGCGACATCTGAAATCCTTTGCTGCCGAAAAGCGGGTGCCTACTCCCTTGGCTCAGTTTGTCTCCCGCAGTTATGTGAAGCCCTCCCCCAGAGGAAATGTCCTGATTATGAGCCCGTGGAATTATCCCTTCCTTTTGACGGTAGAGCCTTTGGTAGATGCGCTGGCAGCAGGAAATACAGCAGTGGTAAAACCCAGTGCCTATTCGCCTTGTACCTCCAAAGTCGTGGAAAAGCTGTTACAGGAATGCTACTCACAGGAGTATGTGGCAGTGGTCACAGGCGGCAGAGCAGAAAATACCTGTCTGTTAAATGCTCCCTTTGACTATATTTTCTTTACAGGAAGCAAGGCAGTGGGAAAGGAAGTCCTGGCTCATGCAGCCCCCAGACTGACTCCCTGTACCCTGGAGCTGGGCGGCAAAAGTCCCTGCATTGTAGATGCTTCCGCAAAAATCAACCTGGCAGCCAGAAGAATTGTTTTTGGTAAGTTTTTAAATTGCGGTCAGACCTGTGTGGCACCGGATTATATTCTCTGCGATGCCTCTGTCAGAGAGGAGCTGATTCAGGCCATCAAAAAGGAAATACGCAGGCAGTACGGGGAGCATCCCCTGGAAAATCCAAACTATGGACGCATTGTCAATGAAAAGCATTTTCAGCGGCTGTGCAGCCTGATGAATCAGGATCAGATGGTTTGGGGAGGGGAAAATGACCCGGATTCTCTGCGTATTGCCCCTACGGTAATGACAGAGGTAGACTGGACAGACCCTGTCATGGAGGAAGAAATCTTTGGCCCGATTTTGCCCATTTTAACCTATGAGAGTCTGGAGCAGGCAGTAGAAAAGGTGAATGAGGAGCCTACCCCGCTGGCCCTGTATATGTTTTCAGAGGATAAAAAACATATTCGTTATGTGACGGAGAGAGCAAGCTTTGGCGGAGGCTGCGTCAATGATACGATTATTCACCTGGCTACCAGCGCCATGGGCTTTGGCGGTTGCGGAGAAAGCGGAATGGGAGCGTATCACGGACGCAGAGGTTTTGAGGCTTTCAGCCATCGTAAGAGCATTGTAGATAAGAAAACATTTCTAGATCTTCCCATGCGTTATCAGCCGTATCAGGGCTGGAAGGATAAGCTGGTAAAAATATTTGTACGCTGATATCCTTGCAGTTTTTGGTGCTTATGGTATAATGAGCGGTAGTGGGAAAAAGTCCCGACAGAACGAATAAGAGAAAGTAAGCGGAGGAAAAAGAAATGTCTGATATGTTTGCGCCTATGGTAGAAAAGCTGAAAGCAAATCCTAAGACGATTGTATTTACGGAAGGAAATGATCCTCGTATTCTGGAAGCAGCCAGCAAGCTGTTGGCAGAGAAGGTTCTGAATGTGGTTATGGTAGGCAATGAGGCAGAGGTAAAGGCTGCTGCAGAGGCTGGCGGATTTGATGTATCCCAGGCTGAGATCATTGATCCTGAGAACTATGACGGATTTGACGAGATGGTAAATACCATGGTTGAGCTGCGTAAGGGTAAGATGTCTGCAGAGGATTGTGCAGCTGCTCTGAAGAAGTCTAACTATTTTGGAACCATGCTGGTAAAGATGGGTAAGGCAGACTGTCTGTTGGGTGGTGCCACCTATTCTACAGCTGATACCGTTCGTCCGGCTCTTCAGCTGATTAAGACCAAGAAGGGTGCTTCTCTGGTAAGCTCCTGCTTTATTCTGGACAGAGATTTTGGCGAAGAGGGTCTTAAGAGAATCGCTATGGGCGACTGCGCCATCAATATCGACTATCAGGATACCGTAGATAAGGCTACCGGAGAGGTAAAGCAGACTGCAGCCCAGAAGCTGGCAGAGGTTGTAGTATCTACTGCTGAGACAGCACAGATCTTTGGTATCGATCCCAAGGTTGCTGTGTTGAGCTTCTCCACCAAGGGTTCCGGTAAGGGCGGCACAGTACAGCTGAGCCATGATGCCACTGCCATCGCCCAGGAGAAGGCTCCTGAGTTAGCCATCGACGGCGAGCTGCAGTTTGATGCAGCAGTATCTCCTGTCGTAGCACAGGTAAAGTGCAAGGGCAGCAAGGTTGCAGGCCAGGCCAATACCTTCATCTTCCCCTGCATCGAGGCTGGTAACATCGGTTATAAGATCGCTCAGCGTCTGGGTGGCTATGAGGCCTATGGTCCTATCCTCCAGGGTCTGAATGCTCCTATTAACGACCTGTCCAGAGGCTGCAATGCAGAAGAGGTTTACAAGATGAGCCTGATCACTGCCTGCCAGGGTTGATAGAGGATCAGAAAAGAGTTCGATTTACATAGGATTTTAATGAGAAAGAGACGATGCTTCGCCGGAAACGGCCGGGCACCGTCTCTTTTTGTCATACCACAAATCATCACTTGCAAACTGAAACATCGGATTCCAATTCAGCCATATCATCAGTATTGTATTCTGATTCAACCAATAGTAGAATAATTCTCAACAGACAAGTTATTGTTCTCACATGATGGAAATGGTAACATCATGAAAGAGCATCAGGATACCAACAGGATAGGAGAGCGGTCCATGAATGTGAAACTAGGTAAAAAAATCCGTGAATTGCGAAAAAACAGAAATATTTCTCAGGAGGTGCTGGCCCAGTATCTGGGGGTCAGTTTTCAGGCAGTGAGCAAGTGGGAGAATGATACCGCTACGCCGGATGTGGCACTGATTCCGGTAATTGCCTCCTTCTTTGGCGTATCTACTGACGAACTGTTTGATTACAATCGTCTGGAAACGGAAAAGAAGGTTGAGGAGATTTGTTCTCAGGCATATGAATTTCGAAAAACCGATCCGGCGAAATCCGAAGAGATTCTTCGGGAAGGGTTAAAACAATATCCGGGAAATGATATCATTCTCAACAATTTGCTGTATACCATGCGTACGCCGGAGCGCAGCGAAGAGGTAGTGACCCTCTGCAAGACCCTGATTGAATCTACGACAGATGACGAGGTCAAATATGATGCCTTGCGTATTCTGGCAGAAACCTATCATGACAGGGGAGAGCAGGCATTGGTGGAGCCTACCCTGGAAAAGATTCCGGAGATGTATTTTACAAAACTGGAGCTGGCGGCAGAGCTTCTGGAAGGCGACAAAGCCTTAGAGGCAGCCAAAAAGCAGATGGGACTTAGTCTTCATGACACCTTGAATATGCTTTTGATTTTGAAAGATGGGATGATGAACAAAGGGGAAAAGGAAGAGGCTGCCAAATACGGAAGGATTGCCAAAGAAATTCTCTCGGTATATCAACAGGAGGAAGGAGAAGTCTTTGCTACGGACCCTTTCTATGGCAGAAGCAGAGAAATAGGGGAGGAATTGCTGTGAAAAAACAAAGAGCAGCTGAAATGTTTACCCAATCCATGGGAATCGGTATGCTCAAGGAATGGGTAAGTTTTGCTATGGTGCTTCTGTGCGGCTATCTGTTATCGGATATGCTGGAATGTGCCATGGCAGGCAGGTGGCAGAATATGTACGAAAAGGGAGGGTGGTTGGCTCTTGCCCTGGGACTGTCCCTGATTCCCAAATATGGTCTGGCAGTCTGGCACAGTAAGAGAAAATTGACAGACATTCAGAATTTTCGTGAATTCCTGTATCAGAGCATCTTAAACCGAAGCCTTTGTGTAGAGAATCAGGGGCAGATGGAGGTGCGGATGAATCGGGATGTTCAGACAATTGCTGAGTTTTTTCAGGAAACCTGGCCAAAGGCTCTGGGAGGAGGTACGGTTCTTATCTGTTCTGCTGTCTTGTTATACAGGGAGGACAGGCGAATCGGAAGTATTTTCTTCCTTCTGAATCTGGTACAGCTGCTTCCTGTTTTCGTTTATGAAAAATGGACCAGAGATATTTACAGGCAGACCAGCGCCCATGAGGAGGCGTATTTCAATTGGATGCTGGAGGGATATAACGGCATACGAACCATAAAAGCCTATGGCCTGGAAAATTGGTACATGAAACGGTATCGTGAAAAGTACCATGCCATTGTTCGTTCCGGGATTGTGGCGGAGAAGGCTTCTGCCACAGAACTGGTGATTTTTCAAGTCATTGACTGCCTGCTTGGTTACGGAAGCTATGTGATCATTGGACTTTTTGTACTGTATGGCGGGCTGAACCTGGAAGAAACGCCTTTTTTGATTGTGTTGGGAGGTTATCTGTTTTCTTCCATCCAATCTGTGTATGACCTGCGGTTGCAGCAGTTCAATTACGAGGAAGCATGGAAACGGCTGCAGTTTAAGACCCCTGTTTCTCCTCATATCGAGGGAACCGAACTCTTAACCATTGGCAATGTTTCCAAAGCCTACGGGGAGAAGCAGATTCTTCAAAAGGTTTCCTGTGTGGTAGAGAGGGGAGATCGAATCCTGCTGCAGGGGGAGAATGGCTCCGGAAAGTCTACCTTGCTTCGCATCATAATGGGCGTGGAGGAGGCAGATCAGGGAGAGATTATTTATGGGATTCCCAGAAAGGATTGGGGCGTATCTCTTCAGGAGGAACCGGAGTGGAATCTTACCGGCAGGGAATTGGCAGATGCCATGGCAGAGGCAGGCAGCGTAGACGGGAAACTGCTGAGACGGCATATAGAACAGTTTCAAATCCAGAAGCTTCTGGAAAAACCATTATCCCAGCTGTCTCCAGGGGAAAGAAAAAAGTTTTACCTGGCGGCGGCTTTGGCGCATAAGGGTTCTGTGTTGATTCTGGATGAACCTACCAATCATGTGGATGCTGCCAGTGTATCCTATCTGGTGAAGGAGCTTCGTGCCTATTCCGGCACATTGCTGGTATGCACCCACAAAGAGGATTTGGACCTGAAATGGACAAGAACTTTGGTGATGAAAGGCGGCGTATGCTATGAAAGCCTGTAAAGAGAAGGAAATAGAGGAACACACAATACATCAAATGCGGCAGGATTGCCGGGAATTTATGAAAACCCCTACCCTGGCTTTCTTTCTTCATCGGATGATCAATGTGGCGGCTCCCCTGGCAGCGGCGTGGATGATGGGAGATATGACAGATTATCTCCTGGTACTGGATCGGGAAGGCATTGCAGGAAAAATGCTTCCTTTTTTATTGGCGGTACTCTTACAGACAGCAGGAACAGCCCTGCTGCGGTTGCAGCTGAATTTATTGCTGACCAGACAGTGCTTTGCCTATGATAGCTTTCTGATGGACAAATTTATCAGACTGCCCTTATCTGTGGCACAAACCGGTGAGGCCGGTTCGGTCATGGAACGGCTGGAACGGGATTCGGCAGACTTTTGCTGGAATCAGATGATGCTGCGTGGGTATCCCGGTGTCATTCTTCTTTCCCTGGGCGGTTTCGTGGGGGTCATGCTGACGGAAAGCTGTCATATCCTATTCATACTGACGCTGCTTTCTTGCGCTGCATTTCCTGTGATTCGTGCTGCTTGCATGGGGAAAAGACAGGCAAAATTAAAAAAAGAGGCATCTCAGCACAACGATATCCGGAAAGAGATGGAGCGGGAATTGTTTGACGGACGGGACTTTGCAAGAAGCTATGGGTTAGATTCCTATCTGATTCATCGTTTGAGAGAAGGGTTCCGTAGCTTTTATCACAAAACCGGTATCGCCCAGTGCCGTATGAATGCCGGAACAGAGGTGGCAGACTATTTCTGCACCTATGGAATCCCTTTTGGCACCATACTGGTAGGAGCAGTGCTGGTTTCTGTGAAGCGAATGACACTGGGAGCTATGGTTGGCGGATACCTGATGATTCCTTCCCTCAGACAGTGTTTTGCGTACATGAAGGAGTGGGTGACAGAACGAAACACAGAAAAGAAATTGCTGGAGAGATTGTCCTTTTTCTACGAAGCAAAAGAAGAAGAAAAAATCGAGGAAACCGAAGAGACGGTTATAAAGCTTCATTCTTTGGATGGGAACAAGATAACATTTCAATATCCCGGAATGGACGGATGGATTCTTACAGACAAGGATTTTCACATGACGGAGAAGGAAAATGTTCGCCTCATAGGAGAAAACGGCAGCGGCAAGACAACACTTCTCTCCATTCTGGCAGGATTGTATCAGCCTCAGGCCGGAACCGTATGTGAGGGAGCTTCGGTGCATCAATTAAGACAAAGTGTGGCATTACAGGAACAGAACGGAACGATTTTCTCCGGAACCATATGGGAAAATCTGTTTCTTCCTGAGGAGAAAAGGAAAGAAGCAGCTGATTTATTGCAGAAAATGGGTCTGGAGAAGCCACTGAACTATGAAGTAGCTGCCAAAGGGGCAAATCTTTCTCCGGGAGAAGTTAAAAAAATACTGTTGACCAGAGCCTTGCTGCGGGATGCTCCCTTTTTATGCTTAGATGAGCCCTTGAATCATCTGGATGATCAGGGAAAACGGGTGCTGTTGGAAAAAATGAAACAGAGAAAAGGCGGGATCCTGTTGGTTTCCCACCAGGAATTCCCCGGGGAGGGACTCCATTTAAAAACTTATCAGGTATAGAGATCGCTTCATGCAGAGATCGTTTAATAGCCGCCGTTCTCAAACAGTCGTCCCTTAATGGGATCCAGAACCTTTAACAGAAGGTTACCCAAAATCCCCACAGACAATATCTCACCGATGCCAACCGTCAGCATCATGAAAGGAATCAGATCTTCGCTGCCATAGGCATAGCGCAGGACAAAGGGAACGATGATGGCGTTGGACACAATAGGTGGAATACATACCAGCCATTTTTTCTGACGGAGCTTACAGCTCAGTACGGCGCCGATCAGGGTAGCCAGGGTACCGAAAATCACATCCATAGGAACACCGCCTCCCAGCAGGTTTGCCAGGAAGCATCCGATGGTCAGGCCGGGAATGGCTGCCGGAGTAAAGAATGGCAGGACACACAGTGCCTCAGCCAGACGGAACTGAATGGGCCCAAAGGCGAAGGATGCAAAGGGAAGGGTCAGCACCACATACAGAGCAGCAATCAGGGCGCTGTAGGCTACATAGGTTACTTTGTTTTGCATTGTTTTCATTATCATATTTCCTTTAGGGTGCTTAACACTCAGGCATTGTAAGCCACGCCCAGCCAAACCACATCATCGTTTTTCATGCTGTAGGCGATGATCTCCGTGGTACTGCCTTCCTTATATACAGGGGTAATTTCCGAGAACCGGTTGTCAAACCGATTGTTGATCCAGGAGACCGCCTCCTGCATCTGGTCATCGGTCAGATGGGGGAAATTATAGCTGACAAAGAAAAAAGGCTTAAACTTAGAACCGGGCATTACAGTAGGGACTCCCTGCTTATTATAAACATAGCCCTCCATCTCCCGATTGGAAGAGAAGATGCATCTGGCAGCAACGGTTACATAGGGGCTGGCAGGAACAAAGGTGCCGCTTTCTTTTTCAAAAATCTCTAATACTTCGGTAAGAGTGATCTCGGTGTGATTCTTTTCCTTCTTGTGAAATAAACCCATGTTGGTTTTCCTCCTAGGT
>CAYMSZ010000064.1:0-8786 GCA_964393285.1 uncultured Lachnospiraceae bacterium
AGCGTTCTAAACGCCGCATTGTAGAGATTGACGGCATTATCCAGAAGCTCTACGAGGATAACGCCGTGGGCAAGATAAGCGATGAGCGATTTGCTACGATGTCGATGTCACTGGAAACCGAACAGGCTGACCTGAAAGCCGCTGTCCCCACTCTGGAAAGCGAGCTGGAAAACGCTAAGGTGCAGACCACCGACTTACAGCGTTTCATTGATAGCGTCAAACGGGTCACGCAGCTTACCGAACTTACGCCGGAGATCGTCCATGAGTTTGTGGAAAAGATTGTTGTCCACAAACCGACAAAGCTTGACGGCAAGCGCTATCAGCAGGTGGACATCTACTACAACGGCGTCGGCATTATCCGTGAGCCATCGCCTGAAGAAATGGAAGAATACTTCCAAGAGCATCTGAAACATAAAGCCGCCAGAACAACGAAAACGGCATAGCCGAAAGGACTATGCCGTAATCACTGAAAACTATACAGTTAGATACAAAGCCACCTTGGGCGACCTTCCTTACGTAGGGTCGCCCAAGGGAGGCTCTATTTTTTTGCCCCTGGCATCTACAGACACAAACAGACGACAGCTGTATTTTGTTAGAATAGTTTAGGAATTGCATGATATCATGATACAATTTAGTAAGAACATCTGAATATTTTTTGTGTATTGCATTCTGAAAAATATCATGTATAATACTAAATGTAGTCTCTAAGTTGAGAGCGAAATACAAGATGTTGATTCCTGAAAACAAAAGCTAGAAAGTGATGGACTGAGAATAACAGGCATGATTCTGTAGATTTTTCTTCTGTTCATGGAATGACGTAATATATACAGGTTGGAAGGAACGCGCGGGGGAAAATATTATGAACATTATTAAGAGAAGCGGAAAAGAAGTTGTATTTGATCCGGCCAAAATCAAGGCTGCTGTGGATAAAGCCAATGCTACGGTAATGGATTCCGACCGACTGACTTCCGGGCAGATTTACGAAATTGTAGGTCATGTGATTGACAAATGTGAGGCATTGAATCGTGCTGCCAATGTAGAAGAAATCCAGGATATGGTAGAGGAAGAGATTATGAGCCACAACGCATATAAGGTGGCAAATCACTATATCACCTACCGCTACGAGAGAGCCCTGGTTCGTAAGTCTAACAGCACAGACCAGCAGATTCTGAGCCTCATCGAGCTGGATAACGAAGAGGTTATGCAGGAGAACTCTAACAAGAACCCTATTGTCAACAGCGTACAGCGTGACTATATGGCAGGTGCTGTCAGCAAAGACATTACCAATCGTCTGCTGTTGCCCCAGGATATTGTCCAGGCTCATGAGCAGGGTATCATTCATTTCCACGATGCAGATTACTATGCACAGCATATGCATAACTGTGATCTGGTAAATCTGGAGGATATGCTGCAGAACGGTACGGTTATTTCCGATACGATGATTGAGAAGCCTCACAGCTTTTCTACAGCTTGCAACATTGCCACTCAGATCATTGCACAGGTGGCTTCCTCCCAGTATGGCGGACAGAGCATTTCTCTGACCCACCTGGCACCCTTTGTAGATATCAGCCGTCAGAAGATTCGTGCTACAGTGATCCAGGAATTTAAGAACCTGGGCATGGAATTGACGGAAGATCAGAGAGAACAGCTGGTAAAATCCAGACTGGCAGAAGAAATCCGCAAGGGTATCCAGACCATTCAGTACCAGGTTATCACCCTGATGACGACCAACGGTCAGGCGCCTTTCCTTACCGTATTTATGTATCTGAATGAGGCAGGAGAGAATGAGAGACTGAAACAGGATCTGGCTCTGATTATTGAGGAGACCCTGCGTCAGCGAATCCAGGGCGTAAAGAATGAATCCGGTCACTGGATTACACCGGCTTTCCCGAAGCTGATCTATGTGCTGGAAGAGGATAATATCAGCGAGGGAACTCCTTATTATTATCTGACGGAGCTGGCTGCTCAGTGTACCGCAAAACGCATGGTTCCGGATTACATCTCCGAGAAGATCATGATGCAGAATAAGGTGGATAAAAACGGTGAGGGTCACTGCTATACCTGCATGGGCTGCCGCAGCTTCCTGACTCCCTATGTGGATGAGAATGGCAAGCCCAAGTATTACGGCAGATTTAACCAGGGTGTTGTAACCATCAACCTGCCGGATGTGGCGTTGTCCTCCGAAGGCGATATGAACAGATTCTGGAAGATTTTTGATGAAAGACTGGAGCTTTGCTACAGAGCTCTTATGTGCCGTCACAATCGTCTGAAGGGTACGGTATCCGATGTAGCTCCCATCCTGTGGCAGAATGGCGCATTGGCCAGATTGAAAAAGGGTGAGAAGATTGATAAGCTGCTGTATGGCGGATATTCCACCATTTCCTTAGGCTATGCCGGACTGTATGAGTGTGTATACTATATGACCGGCAAGTCCCACACAGATCCGGAGGCCATGCCTTTTGGTCTGAAGGTGATGCAGTATATGAATGACAAGTGTGCAGAGTGGAAGAGCAAAGAAAATATTGATTTCTCCCTCTACGGTACTCCTCTGGAGTCTACTACGTATAAGTTCGCCAGATGTCTTCAGAAGCGCTTCGGCATCGTGCCCGGCGTGACAGACAAGAACTATATTACCAACAGCTATCATATTCATGTAACGGAAGAGATCGATGCCTTTGACAAGCTGACCATTGAGTCCAAGTTCCAGGCCTTATCTCCCGGCGGTGCCATCAGTTATGTAGAGGTGCCGGATATGCAAAACAATATTCCTGCTGTGATGGCTCTGCTTCGTCATATCTATGATAATATTATGTATGCCGAGCTGAATACCAAGAGCGATTACTGCCAGTGCTGCGGCTATGATGGAGAGATCCGCATCATCGAGGATGATCAGGGCAAGCTGGTTTGGGAATGCCCCAGCTGCGGGAACAGAGATCAGGATAAGATGAATGTAGCCCGCAGAACCTGTGGATATATTGGCACCCAGTTCTGGAATCAGGGACGCACCCAGGAAATCCGGGATCGTGTTCTCCATCTGTAAGCCATATTTGCAGGGTACGTTTTGAAACGAAAATAAATCAATGAACCCAAAGGTTAAGCCGGGGCATCCATTACAGGACGCCTCGGTTTTTTAATGTTTTCCTGCTGGCAAAAATCACATACAGCATGGCAATCACTTCTGAAATCCACATGGCATACCATACATACTCCACCCCGAAGGCAGAAGCAAACACATATGCCAGGGGAACAAAGAGAATCACCTGGCGCAATGCATTTCCCAGCATATTGATGACACCATTTCCCAGACCGGACATGGAATAGCCGAGAATCATGGTAACAGAGGAAAAGGCAAAGGTTACAGAGATAATCCGGAGAGCAGGAACTCCTATGGTCAGCATCTCACTGCTGGGTGAGAACAAACCAAGGAGCTTGTCAGGCAGAATCATGAAAACAGCCGTAGCTGCCAGGGCAATGACTATGGCGATGGGAAGGATGGTTTTGATGGCTTCCCGGATACGAGACGGATTCTTGGAACCGTAGCAATATCCTACAATAGGGATGGCGGCCTGACCCAGTCCGTTCATGGGCATGAAAAGGAAGTTCTGCAGCTTATAGTAGGCACCGAAAAAGGCTACGGCACTGGAAGAAAAAGACATTAAAATCCCATTGATGGAAGCCACCATAATACTTCCTACCGACTGGGTGATAATAGTAGGAAAGCCGACTTTGTAAATACGACCTATTACATCCCTTTGAAGCGAGAAGTGACGGAAGCTGACGGTTACCGCAGGATTTTTTACTGCATTCAGCCAGATGGCAACAATGGCGCTGACACACTGACCAATTACAGTAGCGATGGCAGCTCCCCGTACTCCCAAAGCAGGGAAAAACAGCCAGCCAAAAATCATAATAGGGTCTAAGATCAGGTTGGTGATGGCACCGGCTAAGAGGGAGACCATACTGTAAAAGGTATCTCCCACTGCCTGGAGAAAACGCTGGAACATGGTGCTGACCAGGCTACCGATACATAGGATCATGCAGACAGAGAGATATTCAACACTGTAGGCAGCAATGGTTTCGTCCTGGGTGAACAGATGAACGAAAGCACCAGTACAGGTGAATCCAAGGATCATGAAAACAGCAGTGCTGATCAGGGATAACAGAACGCCTGTGGCAGCTACATTTTCTACCATATCCTTATTTTTGGCACCCAGATTTTTAGATAATTCAGCATTCACGCCTACGCCGGTACCGACGCCTACGGCAATCATCAAAAGCTGTGCGGGGAATACCAGAGAAGTAGCAGTCAGCGCATCCTCACTGATCCTGGCGACAAAGATACTGTCTACGATATTGTAGAGGGATTGTACCAGCAGAGAAATCATCAGGGGGAGTGACATGTTCCATACCAGTTTTGGCATTGCCATGGTTTCAAGTTTGTTTGTTTTGTCCATTTTGTAGTTTCCTTTCCTTGTAAAAATAAAAAAAGATGTGCAAACTTTTTATCGGTTTGCACATCCACTTTGTAGACGGTCGCGTCTTCAGTATTATAGCATAAAAAGATGTTCGAGGTCAAAAGGTATTTTGCATTTATGTGCTTTGTCCGGCAAACTGCGTCATATATAACTCATAATAACGCCCCTTTTGCGCCAGAAGGGATTCATGATTGCCGGTTTCCACAATGTGCCCCTGATCCATGACCACGATCACATCGGCGTCCTGAATTGTAGACAAACGGTGAGCAATGATGAGGCTGGTACGATTCTTCATCAGATTGACCATGGCCTCCTGAATATGCTGCTCTGTACGGGTATCTACATTAGAGGTAGCCTCATCCAGAATAAGAATCTTGGGATTGGCCAGAAATGCCCGGCAAATGGTCAGCAGCTGCCGCTGACCCTGGCTTATATTCTGTCCGCCGGAAGTCAGAACGGTGTCATAGCCATTGGTCAATCGGGTAATCATGGTATGACAGTTGCTTAAATCGGCGGCCTGCTTCATTTCTTCATCGGAGGCATCCGGTCTGGAATATTTCAGGTTATTGCGGATGGTATCGGAGAACAATACGGTATCCTGTAGCACAATGGCAGTATTCTTTCGCAGATCACTGCAGTCATAATCTTTGATGTTGACACCATCAATAAGGATTTCTCCGGCGTCAATGTCGTAGAAACGCATCAGCAGATTTACAACAGTGGTCTTGCCGCTGCCGGTGGCACCAACCAGAGCGATTTTTTGCCCGTTCTTTATTTCCAGATTAAAATCGTACAAAACCTGCTTGCCGGGAATATAGGAAAAATCAACATGGTGGAAGGAAAGCTCTCCTTTGGCCTTCTCCATGGTTTCCGTGCCGCTTTTATCTTCGGATGGCTCATCCATGATGGTGAAAATCCGCTCGGCACCGGCCAGGGCCGTCTGAATCTGTCCATAGAGCTGGGCAATCTCATTGATGGGACGGCTGAACTGTTTGGCATAGACGATGAAAGCGGAAATGACGCCAACAGAGATTACATGGTGGAGGGCAAAATAGCCGCCAAACACAGCGATGATTACAAAACCAATGTTATTGATCACATTGGTGATAGGACCCATGGAACCACTCAGTACCTCTGCAATGATGCCAACCCGGGTCAATTCATTGGAAGTGCTGCAAAAATCCTGGATGGCAGCATCCTGGTGGTTATAGGCTACGATGGTATGAAAACCGGTAATCATTTCCTCCGAAATACCGTTCAGGGAACCTAAAAGAGCCTGACGACGATGATAAAACTGTCTCATTTTGCCGGACAGAAGCTTGCTGATAGTCAGTGTCATTACAATGGTAAATAAGGACAAAAGAGCCAACTGCCAGCACAGATACAGCATAATCAATACGGTTCCGATGAGGGTAAGAACACCCTTTACCAGGGAACTGAGAGACTGTGAGATGGTAGTAGAAACATTTTCCACATCATTGGTCATACGACTCATGATATCGCCATGGTTGTGACTATCCAGGTATTTAATGGGCAGGTTGACGATTTTTTGAAACAGATCTTCCCGCATATGATAGACGATCTGCTGGCTCAGTCTGGCACTGATGATGGTCTGAAACCAGGAACAGATGCCGCTTATCACATAGAGAACAGCCAGCACAATCAGGATGCCGGGAAGAGATTCAAAGGAAAGAGCGGCAATGGCGTCGATGGCCTTGCTTTGCAGATCCGGAGCAATAACCGATACGATTACCACGATGATTACGAAGACAAGGAGACTGACCATCATTTTTTTCTCCTTGCTGAAATAGGAGAGAAGCCGACTTATGGTTTCTTTTCCGTTCTTTGGTTTTTCCACAGTCATGACCATGCGGGCTCCCGGGCCTCCTGCCGGACGACCGGGCATGCGAATTTGAGATGAATTAGCCATGGATCTCACCTCCTTCACCGGGCTGAGTTTTTAGCTGAGAATGATAAATATCCTGATAGATGGGACTGGTTTGCAGCAGCTCCTCATGGGTGCCGCAGGCGGCAATCTCACCATTTTCCAGTACAATGATCCGGTCCGCTCTTCGAACAGATGCAATCCGCTGGGCAATCACGATCTTCGTCACGCCTTTGTAGTGCTGATCCAAAGCATCATAGAGTCGTGCTTCCGTCTTCAAATCCAGTGCACTGGTAGAATCATCAAAGATCAGGATAGGACTGTGTTTTAACAGGGCGCGGCTAATGGAAAGACGCTGCTTCTGACCACCGGAAAGACTCATGCCTTTTTCGGCAACTGCCGTATCCAGCTTCTCCGGTTTCGTCAGAATAAATTCTGCAGCCTGGGCATGGGTGGCAGCAGTCATGATTTCATCATCCTTGGCATCCATTTTGCCCCATTGGATGTTGCTGCGGATATCCGTGCTGAATAATTCGCTTTTTTGCAGGGTGACAGACACCATATCCCGAAGGGTTGTAAGAGGATAGGACTTCACATTGATGCCGTCGATGAGTACCTCCCCCTCCGTAGGATCATAAAACCGGGGAATAAGATTTACCAGACTGGTCTTGCCGCAGCCTGTGGAGCCTAAGATGGCCAGGGTCTCTCCGGCGGGAATCGTCAGATTGATATCATGGAGAATTTCTTCCCCGTTCCCATTGGGATAGGAAAAGGATACATGACGAAACTCGATCTGACCTTTGGGTCGGATATCTGTGACGGAATCTGTGGCGTGGACAGCCTCAGATACAATATCCGGGGTGGTGTTTAATACCTCTTCGATTCGTTTGGCAGAGGCCATACCACGAGAAAAGCTTTGGGCTACCATGGCAAACATCATGGCACTGTTTAAAATATGAGACAGGTATGTAATGGCGGCCATGACACTGCCGGGCGTCAATCCGGCAGACTGGACACGAATGGCCCCCAGTCGGATGACGGCAACCACAGAGAGATTCAGTACAATATTCATCACAGGCGTCATGTAGGACAATAAAAGCAAGCTCTTTAACTGTGTGTCCACCAGTTCCTGATTGGCTGTTTGAAACCGTTGAATCTCCTGGTCCTCGTGGACATAGGCCTTTACAACACGAGAGCCTGTGACATTTTCCTGCATGATATTATTCACCCGGTCCAGTCTCTTTTGCAGAATGCCAAACAGAGGATTTACCTTGGAAATCACCAGAACCACAGTAATGAGAACCAGGGGAAAGGCACAGGCAACTACAATGCCAAAGGTCAGATCCAGCCGCATCATACAGTAGATGCCGCCAATGAAAAAGACAAGATTGCGGACAACACCGCGGATGAGCTGAGAAACCAGATTTTGCACCTGGGTCACATCGTTGGTAATACGGGTAATGAGAGAACCTGTGGAAAAACGATCGGTCTGACTAAAGGAGAAGGACATGATCTTTTGAAACATATCCTGGCGCAGATCATTGCTAAAATTCTGAGAACAGATGTTAGCAAATACCGAGGCCAGAATCCCGCAGATTCCTCCGAATATGACATAGAGAATCATTTTGACTCCCAGATTCAGAATCAGTTGGATGTTGCCAACGCCGTTGGCAGAAAGCCCCAGTACGCCTTCATCTACAATCTTACTCATGATCTGAGGTTGAATCAGATCCATGGCCACCTCTCCAAACATGGAGATGGGAGCCAGAAGAGCAGGTAACCAATATTTTTTCAGATACTTATACATGGGCATCCCCCTTCCTTTTGCCTGTGGAAGAGACATCCCAACTATCTGTCAGCTTCGTCACAAGATGGAGAAGCTGTTCTTTCTCCTCTTTGGTCAGGACGTCAAAAAGATGAGCATCCTGTTCTCTGCGGGCATCCTTCTCTGCCTCCAGCCACTGGCGTCCGGCCTGGGTCAGCCGCAGGGATACCTTGCGCTTGTCATTTTCACATCGACTTTTTTGAACCAGTCCCATAGCCTCCATCTTACCGATTCCTTCACTGATGGAACCGGACTGGACATGTAATCGCTCCTGGAGATCTTTTTGATCAAAGGGCTCATCAGGGTATTTTGATTCATGATATTCCAGTTCCTCTAAAATCCGAAACCGGCTCAGATGTCCCCCTCGTCTGTGATAGAGAAAATGTCCACAGTCCCTTAGAGCTGTCAGCAGTGGGTCCTGCCATTCGGCAGAATTTTTTTGATACGGCATCATTCCAATATCGCCTTCTTTCTTCTTTCTTTACTCAAAAACAGGCATATTGTAGCACACATCTTGAAAAATATCAAGGTACCTTGATATCTAGGAAGAGGATTTTCTCGTTCAAACTTTGCACACGAGAGGATGCAAAAAGAGACATTT
>CAYMSZ010000065.1:0-8649 GCA_964393285.1 uncultured Lachnospiraceae bacterium
AAGCCCAACCTGGTACAGACGCTGGAGCATGTACCGGCTATCGTTCACGGCGGTCCCTTCGCCAATATTGCCCACGGCTGCAATTCTGTGATGGCCACGAAGATGGCATTGAAGTTAGGAGATTATGTAGTGACGGAGGCTGGCTTTGGCGCTGACCTGGGAGCAGAAAAATTCCTGGACATTAAGTGCCGCAAAGCAGGATTGACTCCTTCTGCCGTAGTGGTAGTGGCTACGGTTCGGGCGTTAAAGCTTCATGGCGGAGTGGCAAAGACAGATCTGAATACAGAGAATCTGGAAGCCTTGGAAAAGGGATTGCCAAATCTTCTTCAGCATGTTTCCAATATCCGGGAGGTCTATCATCTGCCCTGCGTAGTGGCAATCAATGCCTTCCCCACAGACACACAGGCGGAACTGAAACTGGTAGAAGAAAAATGCAGAGAGCTGGGAGTGAACGTGGCATTGTCAGAGGTATGGGCCAAGGGAGGCGAAGGCGGCATTGCTCTGGCAGAAGAGGTGATTCGTCTCTGTGAGGAAGAGAATGACTTTACCTATAGCTACGATCTGGATCTCTCCATTGAAGAAAAATTAGAGGCCATCGTGAAAAAGATTTACCATGGAGATGGGGTGGTACTGACTCCTGCTGCGAAAAAGCAGGCAGCTCAGCTGACTGCTCTGGGTTTTGACAAGCTTCCCATTTGTGTGGCAAAGACCCAGTACAGCTTCTCCGATAATGCAGCTCTTTTAGGCGCACCCAGAGGATTTACGGTAACGGTGAAGAATATTAAGGTTTCTGCAGGAGCAGGCTTCTTAGTTGCCTTGACAGGTGACATTATGACCATGCCGGGGCTTCCTAAGGTACCGGCGGCAGAGCGCATCGATGTGGATGATACCGGAAAAATCAGCGGTTTGTTCTAAAACGAGTTTGCAATCTTGAATGGAAATGAGGAAGAGATCCATGTCATCTATGACAACCCTTACATTAGACGAATTTACAAAGGTTCTGGCGTCAAAGGAACCGGTTCCCGGAGGCGGCGGAGCCAGTGCGCTGGCAGGAGCTGTGGCAGTGGCTCTGGGAAACATGGTAGGCAATCTGACAGTAGGAAAGAAAAAATATAGTGAGGTAGAGACAGAAATCCGGCAGGAAAATGAAAAAGCAGAGGTACTGCGGAAACGGTTTCTGGCCTTGATAGACCAGGATGCAGAGGACTTTGCTCCTCTGGCAGCCTGTTACCGTCTGCCAGCTGAGACCCAGGAGGAAAAGGCATATAAGAATGCCCGGATGGAAGAAGCCCTGGAGCAGGCCTGCAAAACGCCGATTCAGATTATGGATGCCTGCCTGGAATCTCTGTCCTGTATCCGCACCTATGTGGAGAAAGGCTCTGTTATGGCAGTCAGCGATGGCGGGACAGCAGCCCTTTTGTGTCACAGTGCTTTGGAAGCTGCCTCTCTCAATATTCGGATCAATGCATCCAGTATGAAGAATCGGGACAAGGCAGAACAGCTGTTGACAGAGATGGAAGAAAAAATAGGCCGTTCCCACCAGGAGTCTCAGGAGATCTACAGAAAGGCATTGGAAAAGCTTTCGTAATGCCATAGAGATGGTGGAGGACTTATGGAAGGGAAGCTTCCTGTTTGTTTCAAAAAATGGAAGAATGAAGGAGACATAAGATATGTCAGAACTTTTGAAAGGCGCTCCCGTAGCAGCGGCGATCCGGGAGGCTGCCAAAGATAGAGTGGAAGTACTGAAAGAACAGGGAGTGACTCCTACCCTGGCAATCATTCGGGTAGGAGAGAGACCGGATGATCTTTCCTATGAGACGGGAGCAAAAAAACGGGCAGAAAACTTTGGCATCGCCATACAATCCTTTGTCCTGCCGGAAAATGTAGAGCAAAAGGCATTGGAAGAGGTGATTCACAGGGTGAATGAGGAGGAAACGATTCATGGAGTCCTTTTGCTGCGCCCTTTGCCGAAACATCTGGATGAAAAAAGTATCGTGGCCATGCTGGCACCGAAAAAGGATGTGGATGGCATTACAGACGGTTCCCTGGCCGGCGTATTTACCGGGAAAAAGCTGGGCTTTCCGCCCTGCACGGCAGAAGCCTGTATGAAGATACTGGAACATTATCAGATCGATTGCACAGGAAAGAAAGCAGTAGTGGCAGGAAGAAGCCTGGTGGTAGGAAAACCCCTTTCCATGATGCTGCTGGCGCAGAATGCCACCGTTACCATCTGCCATACCCGTACCAAAAATCTGGAAGAAGAAATGCGGGCTGCCGATATCGTAGTGGCAGCTGCCGGACAGAAGGGTGCCTTTGGCCCGGACTGCTTCCGGGAAGGTCAGATTGTTCTGGATGTAGGCATTCATTTTGGAGAAGACGGAAAGATGTGCGGAGATGTGCTGACCGGTCAGGTACAGGATACAGTAGCTGCCATTACGCCGGTTCCCGGAGGGGTAGGAGCGGTAACCACGGCAGTCCTTATGAGTCATGTGGTGGAAGCCGCAGAGCGCAGTCTTATGTGAGACTTATGACACTTGTCGCTTAGTTGATGTCTTTTGACCTTGGGACCCTGGTGGCATCGTGATATGAGAATAAAGAAGGAGTCCTGACTTCCACGATTATTTCGCGGAGGTCAAGACTCCTTTTATGTATGTTGGATCACAGAACGCTTATCTTGTCGTAGCATGCTGTCTGATTTCTCCGGCTTTCGTCAGAGCCCATTTGGTGATAACGGGGCCGATTAACTCATAGATTAGTGTACCGCAGAGAATGACGGCTCGGATGGTCTCGGCGTATTCCGGCACTGCAGTCTGGGCGACGATGGTCAGACCGATGGCCACACCGGCCTGAGGAATCAGGGTAAAGCCTAAGTAGTTAGACACCTGTTTCGGCGCGTGCATGATCTTCGCACCGATGAAAGCTCCCAGGAACTTACCAATGACACGAAATACCACATAAATCACGCCAATGACACCGATGGTAGGCAGGATAGACAGATTCAATCCGGCACCGGAGGTAACAAAGAACATCATAAACAGGGGAGGGGTGATGGTGTCTGCCAGCTCTGCCATGGAATCCGATTCCAGAGAAATATTGCAGAAGGTAGCACCGGCCATCATACAGGCCAACAGCTCGGATACGCCAAATAAAGAAGCGAGGCCGCTGGTCATAAAGACAAAGGCAATGAGAATCACCAGACGATTGCTCTGACTGTGGAAGATTTTCATGGGAATGTTAATAAGGATACCCATGATCACACCGATGACCAGAGACAGTAACACTTCGCCGATGGGTTCTAACAAAGACATAACGATGCCACCGGAAACGCCGGTATTCATGGTTTTCGCGATGGTAACGGCGAAACCAAAGGCAATCAGAGCAACGGCATCGTCAATGGCAACTACGGCCATCAAAGTATCGGTCATAGGACCGGAAGCCCGGTACTGCTTAATGACCATAATGGTAGCAGCAGGAGCAGTGGCAGCGGCGATGGCACCCAGAACGATAGAAAAGGCTGCATCAAAACCGCAGAGAACCAGAACCAGCTGCACCAGGAATACAGCTACCAATGCCTCAAAGATGGCAATCACGATAGGAGTAGCTCCTACCTTTTTAAAGTAGCTTTTTCGAAAAGACAGACCGATGGTAAAAGCGATAAATGCCAATGCCATATTGGAAATCAGATTAAAGCTGTTTACCACATCCTCCGGAATAATATTCAGGATGCAGGGACCGATGATCAGTCCGGCCAGCAAATAGCCGGTTACATTCGGTAATTTGATATAGCTTACAAGCTTGCCGAAAATCAGACCGGCAATCAGCAGGATAGCGAGATAAACCAAAGTATTCAATTCCATAGCGTCTGTCAGTCCTCACTTTTCCATTCGGGAATGCCGGCAGCAAACATGACAGGCAGGGCGAAAAGAATACCGGTGTCCGGTTTTTGCAGGTCGATTACCTGGTCAATGACCTGAGTCGCATCGATAATGCGATCGTTGTCGATTACCATAAAAATGGTCTTGTTTTCCCGTTTGCCGGATGCAAACATGGCGCGAAGAGAACCAATGACATAGTTATCCTCAGAGCCTGCCAGCTCGTGAGCCATGCCGATAGAATTTAAAACGGTAGCGCCCTTGATGTTGGCATCATTCAGAGCAGAAAGCATAGGGTCTAATAGTTCTACTTTGTTCAGAACTACGACCAACAAAGATTTTTCATTCATACGAAGCCTCCTTTTTTACTCCCATAGTCATACTCTAATTCATATGGAGTGTCAAGAAAATTTTATACTTTTTCTAGGAATATTTTATAGATGAGGAAGGAAAATCTATTGCGAAATGCTTCAAATTAGACTAAAATAATTTCATTTGTTTCTCATTTCCACAGACCTGTGACGAGGCAGACTGTGGGAAGAAAAACCGATTTTGGTATCTGACATAGAAACAACACGATAAAAAATTGCAGGAGTAGTGAATGTATGCCAAAGTATAGCGTGAAAAAACCCTTTACGGTTGTGGTTGCAGTGATTATGCTCATCGTCATGGGCATTGTAAGCTTCACCAAAATGACCACAGACCTGTTGCCGGAGATTAGTCTTCCTTATATTCTGGTGGTTACCACCTATCCGGGAGCATCTCCGGAGCGGGTAGAGAGCGATGTGACCCAGGTGCTGGAAGCCAGCCTGGGTACGGTCAGTGGAGTGGAGAATGTGACCAGCACCTCCAGCGAGAACTATAGTATGGTGATTCTGGAGTTTTCCGACAATACCAACATGGACAGTGCCATGGTAAAGGTCAGCACTGCTGTGAATCAGCTGACTCTGCCGGATTCCTGCGGCACTCCCATGCTGTTAGAAATGTCTCCGGATATGCTGCCTACTATGATGGTCAGCGTTTCCAAGGAGGATACGGATATCTATGAGCTGACCAGCTTTGTCACAGAGGAGATTTCCCCTTATCTGGAACGGCAGGAGGGTGTAGCCAGTGTAGAGGAAAGCGGTCTGGTAGAAAAAAGCGTGGAGATCCGACTGGATCAGATCCTTATTGACAATGTGAACCGCAAGCTTCAGTCCAAGGTAACAGAGACCATGGATGATGCCAGAGAGCAGCTGGACCAGGCGAAAAAAGAGATTCAGGATGCCAAGTCCCAGCTAAACAGCGGGGTAGCAGATCTGGAGAACAGCCAGAATGAGACCACCAGCCAGCTGGCTCAGACCAGCAAGCTGTTAGACCAGGCAATGGCCACCCAGTCAGCCTACAGTGCCCAGGTTACAGGACTGGAAGCCAGCAAAACGGCTTTGGAAACAGAGAAAAAAGCATACACGGATCATGGAGTAGTGGACTCTTATAAGCAGATCAATGACATGTTGGTTTCCCTTTATGAGATGACCACTCCGGGAGGAGAAGGCTACAGCACACTGTTGGCTTCCATTGCCGGAAGCGCCAGTGGAGAAGCCTATCAGGCTGTCTATGAGCAAGCCTATGAAGCAGCCTACAACGGCTATCTGGAGAAGGCAGTGCAGGAAGTGATTACCCAGGCGATTGCAGGGGCCCAGGCTCAGGGAAATACCGATGCGGTTCAGATGCTGGAAACCTATGAGCAGGATCTGAAAAGTAAAGTTTCCAGTGGAGAAGAGATTCTGACAGCCCTTCAGGAGAATGGGTTTTTGACAGAAGAAACAGCCAATCAGATCCTAAGTGAAGCCAAGACCACTGCTGCAAAGACTGCCACAGAGGCAGCAAATACTTCCGGAGAGACTGCCGCTTCTACTGCCGCAGCCGCTGCCATTGCTCAGATGCATGATAATCTGCCTGCAGATGTGTCAGATGCTGTGGCAAATCCGGAAAAATTAGAGTATGCCAAGACCTTCATCAGTACCATGGGAGGAACCGCTCAGTCGGCAGATCTGTCTATGCTGACAGCAGATAATCTGTCTCAGCTCAATACGGTGGTCAATACCCGTATTCCCCAGATCGATGCAGAGCTGTCTAACCTGTCAGTGGAGCTGGCAGCAGCCAATGCTGTGTTAGAACAGGTCAATCAGACGGTTCAGGAAGCCATGGATCAGTATGAGGCACTGGAGGAAGGAAAGATCACTGCCTCCATCCAGTTTGCAGAGTTAAATGTTCAGATGACCCAGGCAAAGTCCGAATTAGACTCTGCCATGGCCCAGGTGGATGACAGCTATGAGGCATTGGACAATGCCAGAGAGACAGCTTTGGAAAACGCCAACCTGGATTCTCTTTTGTCCATGAGCGTTTTGTCCCAGTTGATTTATGCACAGAACTTTTCCATGCCTGCCGGTTATATTTACGAAGGGGAAAATCAGTATCTCCTGAAGGTGGGAGAGGAATATGAGTCCATGGAAGAGCTGGAAAACTCCCTTTTATGTACCATTGACGGAGTAGGAGATATCCGTCTGAAGGATGTAGCTTATGTAACCGTTATCGATAATGCCATGGACAGCTATGCCAGAATGAACGGAGAAGAAGCCATTATTCTGAGCATTTATAAATCCAGTACGGCAGGTACCTCTGATGTATCCAAAACATCAAACAAGGCCATCCAAAAGCTGGAAGAAAAGTATGAAGGGTTACATATCACTTCTCTTATGGATCAGGGAGACTATATCCAGATGATCGTAGAGGAGGTTATGTCTAACCTGATCTGGGGTGCCCTTCTGGCCATCATTGTGCTGGCGCTGTTTTTGAAGGATATAAAGCCCACCATTGTGGTAGCTTTCAGTATCCCTATCAGTGTACTGTTTGCCGTAGTTTTGATGTACTTTACCGGAATTACCTTGAATATCATTTCCCTGTCCGGTCTGGCACTGGGTATCGGTATGCTGGTGGATAACTCTATCGTCGTCATTGAAAATATCTATCGACTTCGAAGTCAGGGTATGAGTGCCGCCAGAGCAGCCGTCATGGGTGCAAACCAGGTAGCAGGAGCGATTTTTGCCTCTACCCTGACGACGGTGTGCGTATTCCTGCCCATCGTATTTACCACAGGTCTGACCAGGCAGTTGTTTACAGATATGGCACTGACCATTGCCTACAGCCTGATTGCCAGTCTCATCGTGGCTCTGACAGTGGTACCGGCCATGGGTGCCACCGTATTGAAAAACAGCAAGGAAAAATCTCATAAGCTCTTTGATCGTGTAATGGTGCTTTATGAAAAGACCCTGCGCTTCTGTTTAAAGTGGAAGATTGTGCCTCTGACTCTGACCATTGCCCTCCTGGTATTCAGCATCTGGCAGGTGACCCGCATGGGACTGATCCTGATTCCGGAGATGGGCGGCAATCAGATGTCTGTCTCTGTGACAGCACCGGAGGAGGCATCCAAAGAAGAAGCCTACGCACTGGCAGATGCTCTTATGGAGCAGATGGGAGAAATCTCCGGTGTGGATACCGTAGGTGCCATGTCCGGCGGCTCTACCATGAGTATCTTAGGAGGCAGTTCATCCTCCTCTGGCCCCGTATCTTTTAGCTTTTATGTCATTCTGGATGATGAGGCAGCCAAAGATAATACGGCAGTTGCCAATGAAATCCAGGCAATTCTGGATCAGACGGAACTGGAAGGCAGCGTTTCTACCTCTAATATGGATCTTTCCAGTATTACAAGCAGTGGTCTGGAGATTCAGATCTACGGCACAGATTCTGATGAAATGCTGGCGGTTAGTGAAGATATGATGGAGCTGTTAAGCCAGATCGATGGCTTTACCGATATTACCAACGGTCAGGAGGAAGGAGACCCTCAGATCAAGATCATCGTAAATAAGGACCAGGCCATGTCCTACGGTCTGACGGTAGCCCAGGTCTATGCAGAGCTGGCCTCCCGCCTGTCTACAGAGACCACAGCCACTACCCTGACCATTCAGTCGGAGGAGTATGCTGTCGTCATCGTAGATGAGACAGATACCGTATCCCTGGATAATCTTATGGATCAGGAGTTTACAGTCACCACCACAGATGAAGAGGGAGAGAGTGTAGAGGAGGTTCATAAACTGGGAGAATTCGCTTCTGAGGAGGAAGGAAAATCCCTGGCTTCCATCTCCAGAGAAAACCAGTCCCGCTACATTACCGTAAGCGCCACCACAGAGGATGGCTATAACACCACCCTGTTGTCCCGCCAGGTAGAGCCTCTCATTGAGGCATATGAGGCACCGGAGGGAATCTCCATCCAGATCGGGGGAGAGAGCACTACTGTCATGGAGGCCATGAGCGATATGCTCTTAATGATCGGAATGGCCATTATATTCATCTATCTGATTATGGTAGCGCAGTTCCAGAGTCTGCTGTCACCCTTTATCGTTCTCTTTACCATTCCCCTGGCCTTTACCGGAGGTCTGCTGGGATTGTTGCTTGCCGGAGAACAGATTTCCCTGATTGCCATGATGGGCTTTTTGGTATTAGCCGGTGTGGTAGTAAACAATGGTATCGTATTTGTAGACTATGCCAACCAGCTGCGACTGGAAGGCATGGGAAAAAGAGAAGCACTGGTGGAAACCGGTAAGACCCGTATGCGCCCGATTCTGATGACGGCCCTTACCACCATTCTTGCTATGACCACCATGGCGTTCAGCCAAAATGCAGCAGCCTCCATGGGAAAAGGAATGGCCATCGTCACCATCGGCGGCCTGGCCTATGC
>CAYMSZ010000066.1:0-1845 GCA_964393285.1 uncultured Lachnospiraceae bacterium
ATCCGCTCCGTATGACCCTGATTACAGGTAATGCCCCCGGCAACGATATGCGTTTCTACTGGGAGAGAGTAGAAGCCAGCCGCAACTTTGCCAACAAGGTATGGAATGCGTCTCGCTTCATTATGATGAACATTGAAAAAGCACCGGTGACCAATGTAGAGCTTTCAAGCCTTACCGATGCCGATCGGTGGATTTTGTCCAAGTGCAACACCCTGGCCAAGGATGTAACGGAAAATCTGGACAAGTATGAACTGGGTATTGCTCTCCAGAAGATTTATGATTTTATCTGGGAGGAATTCTGCGACTGGTATATCGAGATGGTAAAGCCACGTCTGTACAATGATGAGGATACCACCAAAGCCGCAGCTCTGTGGACCTTAAAGACAGTGCTGATCCAGTCTTTGAAGCTGCTTCACCCTTACATGCCCTTCATCACCGAGGAAATTTTCTGCAACCTGCAGGATGAGGAGAAATCCATCATGATTTCTACCTGGCCTGAGTACAAGGATGAGTGGAATTTCTCCAAGGAAGAGGAGGCCGTAGAGCGGATCAAAGAAGCAGTTCGTGCCATCCGGAATGTCCGCACTTCCATGAATGTGCCGCCTAGCAAAAAAGCCCATGTTTATGTGGTGTCCGACAACAAGGAGATTCAGGAAATCTTCGAAAATGGCAAGGTATTCTTCGCCAGCTTAAGCTCCGCCAGCCAGGTAACCGTTCAGTCTGACAAGACCGGTATCCAGGATGACGCTGTTTCTGCAGTGATTCATCAGGCAGTGATCTACCTGCCTCTGGCAGAACTGGTAGACATTGCCAAGGAAATTGAGCGTCTGGAGAAAGAAGAGACCAGACTCCAGGGTGAGATTGCCCGTTCCAACGGAATGCTGCACAACGAAAAATTCATCAGCCGTGCTCCCGAAGCAAAGGTAGCAGAGGAGCGAGCCAAGAAAGAAAAGTATGAGTCCATGCTGGCTCAGGTGCAGGAGCGTCTGTCACAGCTGAGATAACAGATGATGATTAAAAAAATCCGAGAAAGAGGAAAGCTCTTCTCGGATTTTTTCTTAAGGATAAATTTTTATTCTTACGATTTTTTTTGAATCCTGTAGAGAACAATCCCTGCCAGACCTGTCATGCCAAACAGGAAGGACAGAATCCAGGGGATCAGCTCCGTACGGATTCCTGTAGAAGCAGGAATTTCGTAGTTCCAGTGAGCGTAGTAGGTGATAGTGGTGCCGCCGGGAACATTTTTTAAGGTCTCTGTAGGAATCACCACATCTGTTTCATCGTCTTTGAACCAGGCGTATAGCGAGTAGCTTTCCTCTGGATTTGTGATAACTTCATCCAGAGTCGGCGTGACATCACCTGTAGAGACATACTGTCCCAGTACGCTGTCTACAAAAGTGAATACCTGATAGACGCCGGAGCCGGTAACAGTACCCTTTGTCTCATCTGCAGATTGAAATTTCACGAATACCTGGAAGCGATCTCCGATACCGTCTTCGTTGATATCCGGCTCATAAACCACCTGAATGGTGTGATCCTCTGTCACATTTTCAAAGGAATAGGTTCCGTCATCGTTGAGGCTTCCAGCCTCCCCATCTACGGTGGCAGAGCTGAGAATATAGCCGGTATCAGCGGTAAAGGCAAGAGTCTGGTCATTTCCATATTCTACTATGACAGGGCTCTCCGTGGGATCAGCGGTACCATGTGTCACTGTCACAGTAATGGAATAGGTATTGAGAATTTCGTAGGTATAAACAAAAACCATGTTTTCCGTCACAGGAGTGTCCCTGTCAGGAATGTCCTGGGCATCCTCACCCCAGGTGCCTGTGTCCTGACTGTAGGCGG
>CAYMSZ010000066.1:1945-8634 GCA_964393285.1 uncultured Lachnospiraceae bacterium
CGGAGTTCCCATATGATGTGACGATTCCGGTACTGTCATCCTCAGACAGGAATTCTACAAACACCTGATATTTGTCCGGGATGCCGTCATTGTTACTGTCTTTTGCGTAGATGACATGGATAGTGTGATTATCCGTTACCTCTTCAAAGGGATAGGAGCCATCTGCAACCAACTGTTTCTCGTCACCCTCCAGGACTACTCCGTCTACGGTGACAGAATCCAGGGTGTAGCCATGATTGGCTGTAAAAGCTATGGTCAGGTTATCCCCATGACCAACGGTAACAGAAGTCACAGGAGTATCGAAAGCACCATTTGTTCCGGAAGTATCATCTGCCCCAGAAGTCCCATTTGTCTCGGAAGCACTTTCCACCTCGGCGCTTCCGTCGATGACAGTGATACTGATATGGTAGGTGTTTCGTGTCCACTGAGCATAGAGTATAACCACGCCATCTTTTTCCGTGGTCAGGTTCCGGACATCCTGCTCATCGGTATAGTCACTTCCTGTCCCATCGGGACGGGTATTCCATCCGGTAAAGGTGTAGCCCTCTCTGGTGTAGGCATTGGCTGTCAGATGCTGTGTCACATCGAAGGAGAAGAGCTGATTCTCCATGGAACCCTCCACATCTTCTCCATTTGGTGCAAATTGTACCTGGTAGGTGTTGGCAATCCATCGGGCATACAGATGGATATCCTCCGTAATCTCCTGATTCCAGTCATAGAGGGTGGTCCAGCCGGTGTCGGTATACCAGCCGCCAAAGGTATATCCCACCCGGGAGATGGTACTCCCGGACAGCTTGCTGCCATAGTCCACCCACAAAACCTCATCCGGCACATGATACGGAGCCTGATCATAGAAGCTGACCAGGGAAAAACGACTCCATTTCCCATAGAGCTGTAAACCATTCTTTAATGGAGAGACGGCACCTGCCACAAGCCTGGTACAGGCCTCATCCTGGTACCAACCGTCAAACCGGTAGTGGCTGTCCTGGGTCGTGAGATCCTCAGGAATCAACTCTGCACCTAAGGGTACATATTCCGTCTCCGGCAATACAGCATCCTCAGGGACATAGTCAGCTTCCTCACTGACCCATTGATAGGTGACGATAACCGGATTGGAAACAGTAAGAACCACCTTATTTCCCTGATAGATTGCCAGAAAATTATCGTTGTCTGCATCTGCCTTGAGAGGAATCAGTTCTGCCTCATAGAGGAGAGTCCCATCGTCCTGCAGCAAATCTCCTAATAGAATATCCTCCTGGTCATAAGGCTCAGGAGAAAAAATCATTTCTCCATAGGAATCATAGCCGTTAAAGGCATAATAAGCGATATTTACTTCTGTATGAGGGGCTACCTCATAAATTCGCTGTAACCACTCTGTCCAGGTCGTTTCCTGATTGGTTCTTTCGTCGGCCACCTCTGTCAAGGCCACTTCCACCTTTTGCACAGTGACCTGATCCACGATTTCAATGACATGGGTAATCAGCTGATTCAGAGCCTCTGTAATACTGCCGTATTCTCCCAGAGAAAAGAAATAATTCTCTTTTTCATCCTCCGGTGTCTCAGCATTTCCGCAGATGCTGGTCATTACCTCATTGAAATGAGCTTCTGTGTCAGTGGCCAGGTTCTTTCCGGAATTGTGGTAGTCTCCCAGGGCAAAGATAGTGGCTCCCAATGCCTTCAGCTGGTCGGCAGCAGTGGTAACTGCCAGATCACGGATCATGTTCCAGCTGTTGTAATTTTGAATGGGAAGGGAGCTGGCAATGACAATGACAATCAGATTCCGTTCATCCTGGCTATCGTTGTCATTGGCCACCTGCGCCAGCTGCTCTGCCAGAGTCAGACCGGCATCCATCCGGGATGCGCCGGAGTACCAGGCCATCATAGAGTCAGAATTCAGCACAGCTTCTGCATCCTCCACAGACAGAAAGGCAGTATCGTAGGTCATGGCAGTTTGATAACCGGACGGCATAGAGGGAAGCTCCGCCGAGCTGGAGTTCTTTACCTCTGTCCAGCCATTGACAGACTGGAAGGCTGTGCCGGCGTCGGAGTAGGTATAGTAGCCTGTGTTCAGACTGATGCCGGAGCCCTTGTGCTGGATGCCGGGATATTCCGAAGCACTGTAGGAATCATACTGCTGGTTCACATTCACTCGTCCGTATCCGGCAATGGCGATCCGATGGGACTGGCCTTCCTCTGTAGGCTCCTCCAGATTTTCCAGAATTTCCTCCATGGCATTGAGAATGGCTTTCCGTTGGGCACCCTGGCTACCGTTCATCCACCGGGATTGATCCAGTACAAAAATAATATCGCTGGCTTTCACCTGATTTTCAGTCGTCTCTGTTCCGGAGAGATAGGTTTCTGCTGTCAGGATCTGATAATCACCGCCTGCATTCGTGAGAACCGCCTGGGTGTTGGTAAGATAGCCGGATGTCGTCCCCGTATCCTTTGCCTGAACCATAAAAGGACAGACAAATACCCCTGCCAACAACAGAGTAAGACACCGATAGAGAATCCTTTTTTTACCTCTGATTTCTCGCATTGGAAGCCTCCCGACCAACGAAGATAAAAAGAGAGCGCCTTTTGTCCGGAATTGTGAGGACAGGAGGCACTCTGTTTGTTATTCAGCATCATTCCATAGGGTAGCCAGGGTTTCCTCTCCCCAGCTGTAATCTGTCATGTAGGCATTATGGAATGCCTTCCGGTATTTTTCATTTCCTGCCAGAAACTCATAATAATCACAGCGGATGGCAGCCGTATTGACACTACGGACTCCGTTATGACTGATGAGAATATCCGAAATGCCGTATTTCTCCAGGGTACGCTTCAGACCCATGGCCAGCTTCCGGTATCGGGCGGAGGTGCGTTCGTCTACGGATTCATCCTCCCAGAGATAGCTAATGGCCTCAGAAGAGGACAGGGTGCCGCCGTTACGGTCAATGAGAAGAGCCATCAGCTCCTTTTCCTTGCCACTGGAAAAGGTGATAGGTGTGGTTCCCACAAACAGATCAAAGTGACCGAAGGTACGGGCGAAGACCCGGGGAGCTGCCTGTTTCGATTCCGGCAGATCGCTTTGACTGCACCAGATGATGTACAGAGTCCGGTTGCCTCGGGAATAGGTCTTGCAGGTCAGCTTAAACTGGAAGGCGTCGGGAGCACTGCGGCTCCACAGATACAGATTGTCACCGGCCACCATATCATCAAATTCATCCTGGGTCAGATCAGCTGCCGCCAGACATTCCGCCAGAGTAGGCGGGGTACTGCGGTGAGGGCTATCCTCAGAATCCAGACCCAGGTAGCGGAGAACAGAGGAGCTGCCATACAGCAGAGAACAGCCCTCCGGGGTCTTATCTAACATCAGCATCCCCAAAGCTCCATCAGAAGAGTTGGTAGACAGATAATCCATCCAGTCATAGATGGTATGGAGGGTCTTATTTTCCCGCTCTTTGGCACCGGAGTAGGTCAGATGGGTAATATCCCGACAACACAACAGCACACGATTGGCCTCCAGGTGGACTGCCACACTGATGAACCGATGAGTGCCATCCGGAGATTTCAGACGAAATTCAATCTGGAGAGCCGTGCGGCCGTTCCAATCGTCCTTGGGATCACA
Organism: uncultured Lachnospiraceae bacterium; assembly: GCA_964393285.1. Lineage (GTDB taxonomy): Bacteria > Bacillota > Clostridia > Lachnospirales > Lachnospiraceae > RGIG7193. The sequence goes on from CAYMSZ010000066.1 coordinate 5,556, forward strand.
GATCTGATCCAGGAAAGCACTCATTAAGGCCCGATCCTCCTGGAAAATGTAGTTATTCAGGCAGACATGCTTGGCACTTTCCAATGTCATCTGGATGCCTGCCAGGGAACCGATGGGGGATTCCTCCAGCCCATGGATACAGGTCACCACAGAGGTGTCCAGATTCAATTCAAAAATCGCACTATAAGCACGCTTTAACACAGGGAAATAAGAAGCATCCTGAGTAGGTTCTGCCTTGTCGATCACCTCTTCAATAGGACGGTAAAGGATGGAAAACTCTTTCTCTCCGTTATCCCTGGTGTGTAAGCTGAGCCAGCCGCTTAAATGGATCTGGCTTCCATCACCGCGAAACAGCTGGTGATCGATGAGAAGAGGTTCGGTACTGTCATAAGCCTTCTCCAGATACTGGCGAAAACGCTCCCGCTCTTCAAAGGGAAGAAGAAAATAGACATTCTCCCGGACATTCAGCTCCCAGGGATTCGTGGAATCTTCCAAAAGCAGATAGTCACGCATGATCTGATTGATATAGGTGACCCGTGGATATTTCTCACAAGTGCATTGTATAAAGCCATAGGGGAGTAAAGAAGAAACCACATCTCCCAGAGGTCTCACATCAGACCAGTCGGAGACATCGGACAAGATGGAAAAACCATACATCTTGCCGTCCTGCAAGCGGCAGGAGGTGGTAGTATCGCATATCTGTAAAACGGTGCCGTCTTTTCTCTGCACTTTATATAGAAGTGACAGGGTCTGCTCTTTTTCGGCCAGGGAATCCAAAAAGCGCAGAAACCTGTCACGATCCGGCTGGCAGGCCATAAGACTGTAATCCGCACCATAATGTAAGCCAAGCTCTACGGCAGAATAGCCTAAAAGCTGGCAGAGGTGTTGACTGACATGATCCAGACGATAGGGCTTTTCCAGGCAGACACGATGATAACTGTAAAATCGATCCTCGGTCTCCTGCAAAGTTGTCTGATCTTCGGGGTTTGTAGGTACTAACTGTAACGACATAATTTCATGCCCCCATTACATTTCTGAAACCCAATATGGTTTCACTTCTCCGACAACAATTCCTTTCAACATCACATTAACACAATTCTTTTGCCATGTAAAGGAAAAACTGTAAAAAATTCCTAAAAAAAGAACGAAATTGGAATAAATTAGGAACGGATTCCGAACAAGGAGGGAACAGAGACGGAACAGAGACAGAACGGCCGGGTTGTATAATAAAGCTAAACAGGAGGAGTGGGTCATGATGGCTGGGACAGACAAGGGGGTCTGGCCCTTGTTGGAATAGAAAAAGCAAGGGAAAGCCAGGAAGGAGATGGACATGATATGGGTGTGAAAACGGGGGAGACCCAGGAAATTCAGAAAAGGGAGGAAATCCGAAAATCGGATAACCCCCGGGACAAATGGGAACAAAAAGAGATAGTTGCCCGCTTTGTCATAAAGTTAGCCGTTGTGCTCCTGGTGGTAGGAGGGATTTTTACCTTTGTCTTTGGCATTCGCCAGGTATCCGGCGAAGCCATGTACCCCAGACTGCGGGACGGGGATCTGGCTTTTTACTTTCGGTTAGAAGGAGACTACCAGATCGGAGATGTGGTGACCTTCCGCAAAAACGGCGTCACCTGTTGGGGACGCATCGTAGCACGAGGCGGCGATGTGGTAGACCTAAGCGAAGCAGGACAGCTTCTGGTCAACGGAAACATACAACAGGAGGAAATCTTTTATGTAACAGAGCCTCAGGATGGGAACATGACATATCCCTATACGGTAAAAGAGGATTCCTACTTTATATTATGTGATTTCCGCACGACAGGCATTGACAGCCGGACCTACGGAGCCATTTCCAAAAATAATCTGGACGGCAAAGTCATTACCATTCTTCGTCGTCGAGGGATATAAGAAGGAAGGCTCACGAAATGGATAAAAAAAGAGGATGGGATCTGGCAGCGGCTCTGGCCAGAAGCGGAGATAGGATTTTAAATGTTGTCATTGTTCTGATGCTGGTAACAGCCCTGTTGTATGGCGGTTTCGGTCTATGGGATACCTGGAACATATACCGCAAGGCAGGCGTCAGCGATGAACTGTTAACATACAAGCCGGTAGCCACCGGGGAGAACACAACCAATGATTCCCTGGAAGAACTGGAGAAGATCAATCCGGATGTCTGCGGTTGGATTACCATAGAGGATACCAATATTGATTATCCTGTGGTACAGGGAGAATCCAACTGGACTTACCTGAATCAGGCAGTGGACGGGAGCTTTTCCCTGGCAGGCAGCATCTTTATGGATTATCGGAATGCAAAAGATTTTTCTGATCCGGTTTCCCTGATTTACGGCCACCATATGGATGGAGGCGCCATGTTTGGCGGACTCCCCAAATTTTTAAAGGAAGAATATTTCCAGAATCACGCCACCGGAACCCTGTTTACACCGGAGCATACCTATTCCATTCAATGGTTTGCCTGCGTGGAAACCAATGCCTACGAAGACAGGGTATATAACCTGCAAAAGCTGGCAAACCGGGAATCGGTGGAAGAGCTGCTACAGTATATTCAAGAGACAGCCACCGTGTATCAGGATGTAGGAGAAACCGAAGACCAGCAATTGATTATTCTTTCTACTTGTACCAGTGATAATACAGACGATCGGATTATTCTGATAGGCAGATTGTCCTAGTCTGCAAGAGCAATAAGGAGGTTTGAAACCAATATGAACGTTAAGAATGTTAAGAAATGTGCAATTTCCCTTGGATTGGCATTGTTGCTTCTCACAAGAGTATTTACCAATCAGGCTTTTGCAGCGGAGGAAGACAACTCTGACGAGTACACCACAGCTTTTGAAGTGGAACTGGAAATTGAAGGCGGTACGCCGGCCAGTGAGGACGAATTTACCTTCCTCCTGGAGCCGGAAGAGGGAGAACCGGCTCCGGAAGAATTAACGGTCTCCAGGACAGGGGAAGGAACGGTTACATTCGGAGAAATCACCTTTACAGAGGAAGGTGAGTATCACTATGAGATCGCCATGGAAGAATGTGACGCCAACAACTATATCCACGATACCACAGTTTATGA
>CAYMSZ010000067.1:0-8630 GCA_964393285.1 uncultured Lachnospiraceae bacterium
ATATGGCTGCCGGTATGGCCACCGGCATGGCATGGTTCAAGGTTCCTGCTACCATGAAATTTTATCTCACCGGAAGCCTTCCCAAGGGCGTCTCCGGCAAAGACGTAATCCTCCATATCATCGGCATGATCGGTGTAGACGGCGCTCTCTACCGCAGTATGGAATTTACCGGTCCCGGTGTCAGCGCCCTCTCCATAGATGACCGCCTGTGCATCTGCAATATGGCCATCGAAGCAGGTGCTAAGAACGGTATTTTCCCCGTAGACGATGTGACCAGAGCCTACCTGGAAGGCAGAGCCCAGAGACCTGCTGTAGAATATACTGCGGATGAGGATGCCGAATATGTGGCCACTTATGAAATTGATCTTTCAAAGCTGGAGCCTACGGTTTCCTACCCTCATCTGCCGGAAAATACCCATGTTGTCACAGAGGCCAAAGAGATTGCCATCGATCAGGTTGTCATCGGCTCCTGCACCAACGGACGTATGGAAGATATGGAGGTAGCTTACCAGATTCTCCACGGCAAGCAGGTGAAAAAAGGTCTCCGCGTCATCATCATTCCTGCCACTATGGCTATCTATAAGGAATGTATCCGTCGGGGCTACACCGAAGCCTTTATTGATGCCGGCTGTATTGTCTCTACCCCTACCTGTGGTCCCTGCCTGGGCGGCTACATGGGAGTTCTGGCTGCCGGCGAGAGATGTGTCTCTACCACCAACCGAAACTTTGTAGGCCGTATGGGCCATGTCACCAGCGAAGTATACCTGGCAAGTCCTGCTACAGCTGCTGCCAGCGCACTGACCGGTTATATCAGCGATCCTAGGGAGGTACTGTAAATGGAAAACGCAAAAGGAATTGTATTCAAATATCCTGACAATGTGGACACCGATGTTATCATCCCTGCCCGTTATCTGAACACCCCTGATGCCAAGGAACTGGCCGCCCACTGCATGGAGGACATTGACCCTGCATTTACCACCAAAATGCATCCCGGTGATATCATAGTAGGCGGTTTTAACTTCGGCTGCGGCTCTTCCAGAGAGCATGCTCCTTTGGCCATCAAAACTGCCGGCGTGTCCTGTGTGATTGCCAAGACCTTTGCCCGTATTTTCTACCGCAATGCCATCAATATCGGTATGCCTATCCTGGAATGCGAAGCAGCCAGTGATGCCATTGAAGCCGGAGATGAGGTGGAAGTCAATTTTGATACCGGTGTCATCACCAATCTCACCAAAAATGAGACCTATCAGGCAGAGCCTTTCCCTCCTTTCATTCAGGAGATTATTCGCAGCGGCGGCCTGATGGCTTCCCTGGCTGCCAAAAATGATAAATAGGAGGGAAACTTTTCTTATGAATAAACAGATTGCTATCATTCGTGGAGACGGAATCGGTCCTGAGATCGTAGAACAGGCGGTACGTGTCCTGAACCGTATCGCAGAGCTCTATCACCATCAGTTTACTTATGAAGAGGTAGATATGGGCGGAAACGCCATTGATCGCTGGGGTGAGCCCCTTCCCCAGGCTCAGTTAGACAAATGCCTGGCTGCTGACAGCGTTCTCCTGGGTGCCGTAGGAGGCCCCAAATGGGATACCCAACCGGCAAACAATCGTCCGGAAAAAGGGCTTTTGAAATTACGGGCCGGTATGGGACTGTACTCTAACAATCGCCCTGCCAAGCTGTGGCCTCAGTTAAAGGAAGCTTCCCCTCTCTCTTCCTCTATTGTGGATAAGGGTATCGATTTTATCATCGTCCGCGAACTGATCGGCGGCGTATACTTTGGAGATCACACCACAGAAGAAATCCAGGGAGAAAAGAAAGCTACCGACATCATGGCCTATTCGGAGCATGAGATTGAACGAATCGGACGGATCGGTTTTGAAACAGCCAGAAAGCGGCGTCATCACCTGACCAGTGTAGACAAAGCCAATGTTCTGGACACCAGCCGCCTGTGGCGGGCTACGATGCATCGTCTGGCCAAGGAGTATCCCGATGTCACCTATCAGGATATGCTGGTTGACAATTGTGCCATGCAGATCGTAAAAGATCCTTCACAGTTTGATGTCATTGTAACGGAGAATCTATTCGGAGATATTCTGTCTGATGAAGCCAGTATGATCACCGGTTCCATCGGCATGATCCCCTCCTCCTCTCTGGGAGAAGGCAGCCGTGGTCTTTATGAGCCCATTCATGGCTCTGCACCGGACATTGCTGGTACAGATAAAGCCAATCCCATTGGCACCATCCTCTCTGCTGCCATGATGCTTCGCTACAGTTTTGATCTTCCTATGGAAGCAGATGCCATTGAGAAAGCGGTTCACACCGTTCTGGATGAAGGATATCGGACCGGAGACATAATGGCAGATGGCTGTACCCTGGTTGGCTGTCAGAAAATCGGTGACCTGGTCTTAGCTCATTTATCAGAGTAACCGGAGATCCAATCATTTTTTCATAAAGAAACCGACCTTCCATGGCCAGATTTTGATCTGACCTTTGGAGGTCGGTTTTCTATATAAAAGTTTGCGTTTCTTACTGATTGCCCTCTATCATGGATCATTTCCCATCACAAATCAACAGCTGGTAGATATCCCTCTTTGATACCCCGCGATCCTTGGCCACCTGTTTCATGGCCTCTTTCTTATCCATTCCCGACTGAAGATACCTTTCCATGTGCTCTTCTACGGATATTTCCTGCCAGGCTGCCTCCTCTTCCTTTTTCTGCTCTGAGAAGGATTTTCCCTCGATGACAATGACATATTCCCCTCTGGGTTCTTCTGTCTTGAGTCTCTCTACTTCTGTTTTCAGAGAACTATGCAGCACTTCCTCATATCGTTTGGTTAGTTCCCGACACAACGCCATTTTCCTATCCCCCAGGGTCTCATACAGCTCTTCCAGGGTCTTTTTCAAATGATGAGGTGCCTCATACAAAATGATGGTACGGCTCTCTGTTTTCAGATCCTCCAGTATTCTCCTTCTCTGATTTTTATCATCCTGGGGTAAAAAAGCCTCGAAACAAAAACGCCTGGTGGACAACGCTGACAAAGTCAATGCCGTAATACAGGCTGCTGCCCCCGGGAGAGATGTTACCTCCACACCTGCTGTGGCACACTGTCTCACCAGTTCTTCTCCCGGGTCGGAAATACCCGGTGTTCCGGCATCGGTGATTAAGGCAATATTCATGCCACCCTGCATTTTTTGAACCAGCTCTCTGGCCTTTTCCACTTTATTGTACTCATGATAACTGGTCATAGGGGTCTTAATTTCAAAATGGTTTAATAGCTTAATGGAATTTCTGGTATCTTCTGCTGCAATCAGATCCACCTCATTCAACGTCCGAACCACTCGATACGTGATATCCTCCAGATTTCCGATGGGTGTTGCACATAAATATAATTTTCCTGCCATCTTTTCCACATTTCCTTTCCTATATCCACACATCCTTATGGTTTGTCTTAATATCCGTAGATATCATAAATCTCCTGGGTATAAACTCCCGGTTTCTCATACACAATGAGAGGCTTCTCAACTCGCATCTGACGTCCACCGCCTCTTACCCCTTCGATGAGAACCATATTGGCCTCTTCCTCCACATAAGGATGAACCATTTTGATCCGCTTTGGCTCCAATCCATACTCTCGCATGGTGGTAATAATATCCACCAAACGCCTGGGTCTATGAACCATATAAAAATGTCCTCCGCTTTTTAGGACGGCAGCCCCTTCCCGGATCACATCCTCCAGATTGCAACATACCTCATGTCTGGCAATGGCCTTGGCATCCTCCGGATTTTTCAATCCATGCGTATCCTCCATATAAGGGGGATTGGAGGTTACCACATCAAAGGTTCCTCTGCCAAATATCTGACTGGCTTCCTTCATATCCCCTGTCACAATCTCCACACTGTCTTCCAGTTGATTCAAAGCCACGCTGCGTCTGGCCATCTCCGCCATCTCCGGCTGTATCTCCAGCCCTACAAATTTCTTTCCCTGTGTCTTTGCCCGCAAAAGGATAGGTATAATACCGGTTCCGGTTCCCAGGTCCAACGCCTGTTTTCCCTCCGGTACTGCGGCAAATCCGGACAACAGCACAGCATCCATTCCAAAACAAAATTTTTTGGTATTCTGGATAATCTGATAACCGTTGCGATGTAATTCGTCGATTCTCTCGTTTTCCCGTAATTCCATTCTTTGTCCTTTCGCCTGATTTTTACAGCTTTCTGATCGCTTTTTAATTGCTTTCTAATCGCTTTCTGATTACTTTTTGACCGCTTTTTGATTACGCTTCTAATTATTTTTTTGTTACTTTCATCCATGATAAAATAAAAGACTGCATAGAACCCCTATTCTGTCCCCTGCAGTCCCCTACTTGTCCTTCTATTTTACCCCTTAACCGGGGAAATCAGTCAATTTTACTGCCTTCATGTTCCTCCAGTGCCGCCAATTCCTTGGCAGTGCCTTCGGCTTCCCGATTCTTATCCTGATTTTTTTCCTGGTTTTTGCCTTTCCGTTTTCCTTGTTTAAAGGTCAGCTGATCCACAGGGTACTCCTGCAGTTCCTTTTCATCCTTGTCCACATCCACCAGGATTTTAACTCTCTGACGAAGTACGTTCATGCTGGAAACAACTCCCTTGACACCGTCGGCTGTCGTCACCACATCTCCTACATTCGGCATCTTGCTGTTCAAAAATTCGTAGGTTTCCTGCTCGTTTTTCAGACAGCACATCAATCTACCACAGGCTCCGGAAATTTTAGTCGGATTCAAAGAAAGGTTCTGTTCCTTTGCCATCTTAATGGAAACAGGAATGAACTCAGACATATAGCTATTACAGCACAGAGGACGTCCGCAAATACCAATCCCGCCTAACAGCTTCGTCTCATCTCTGACACCGATCTGTCTCAGCTCGATTCTTGTCTTAAATACAGAAGCCAGATCCTTTACCAGGTCACGAAAATCCACTCTGCCATCTGCCGTAAAATAAAACAAAAGCTTACTGTTATCAAAAGCGTATTCTGCATCTACCAGCTTCATGTCCAGGTTATGTTTGCGGATTTTTTCCTGACAAATCTTCACAGCTTCTTTCTCGCGGGCTGCATTTTTTTCTACATTCTCCGTGTCTTTCTCCGACGCCATGCGTAAAATCGGCTTTAAGGGCATAATTACGCTGCTCTCATCCATTTCACGGACATTCATGACAACCGTTCCATATTCCATCCCACGGGAGGTCTCTACAATTACATGATCTCCCTTTTTGATATCGAAATTTTGTGGATCAAAATAATATATTTTGCCCGCTGAGCGAAAACGAACACCCGTAACTTTTACCATAGTTAATTCTCCTTTATTGTTAACAGCAACAATTCCATGGTCAATTCAAAATTCACATTAGAATTCAAACGCAACCTGGCTTTATCCAGAGCCTCCAAAATCTCTTCGATACCATGGAAAGAGGATTTGGCTGCAATCTTCCGAATATAGCTGTATTCTTCTTTAAAAATAAAACTTTCCGTATCCTGTGTTGCCTTGAACATTAACACATCTCGATACCATAGCTGCATAAAGTCCAGACAGTCGGAAATGTTTAATTTATCATCTTTCCACTGCTTGATGATTTCCATCATCTGTCCAATGTCCAAAGAATGTACATTTTTCAGCAGATTCAGTACCGATATTCTCATCTGCACAAATTCCTCGGAGGAAGATAGTGCTATGGCTTTTCCAAGATTTCCTCTGGCAAAAGCCGTGCAGATGTCCGCTTCCTTCTTCTCCACCTGAAGGTGCTCCATAAGATAGGTGCGAATCACATCATCATATAAAGGCTTCAGCTTTAAGGTAATACATCTGGACTGAATTGTCTGCAAAAATGCATCTGTCCTGGTAGTCAGCAAAAAGATAATCACATAGGCCGGCGGCTCTTCTAATGTTTTTAAGAGAGCGTTCTGAGCCTGCACAGTCATTTTTTCTGCTTCATCTACAATATAGATCTTATACTCACTGCTATATGGTTTTACCTGTACCGTCCCTGCTATTTGTTCCCTCACATCATCTACACTGATGCTCTCTTTTTCGTGGGTTACATAAATCACGTCCGGGTGATTATTGGACAAAAACTGCACACAGGAATGACAGGTTCCACAGGGCTCTGATATTTCTTTTCTGCTTTCTCCGCTTTCCTCTGTAAAGATAGGAAGGAAAGGTTCCTCTTCCACTGAACTATTCTTTTCACACAACAGCGTCATAGCAAATGCTTTTGCCAGGGTTTTCCTTCCCATGCCAGCTTCGCCTGTCAGGATATACGCATGGGAAAACTGACGATTTTCAAGAGTGTGCTTAAAATATTCTTTTACCATTTCATTTCCAATAACATCCGATAAACCTGCCATAAGCACACCTCCTCGTTCTTTCCTATGTCATATTATTTTGTCATCTATTCTCTTTCCATAAGAGTCCGAATATCCTGTTCCAATGCTGCCAAACATTGATTCAAATCATCATTTTGATATCTCTTGTGTATCCCTGCTTCTGCCAGCTTTTCCTCCGAAAAATCCTCTGCGTCTGCCAGAAATCTTCTGCAGACCTCCCTATAATTTGGAGTCTTCTCTTTTTTCTCGCGGAAAACCGCTCTTTCCAGGCGGACACCATCCTCCACTTCTATATAGAGAGGATATACCGATTTCTCTCCATAATATGCCTGAATCTTTCGAAAAGATTCCAGGGTACCCAATAACAGATATGACTTTTCCTGCAGATTGATCTCACCATCATCTACCGTAAAATAATCCCAAGGGCCTGCCACTGTCTGATAGGTACGTCTTTCGATCACTTTTCCCGCAGACTCCAATTCCCTGCATCGTTCCATGGTCACAAAGTGGTATTCCACTCCATCTTGCTCCCCTTCCCGAATTGGCCTGGTCGTATATATGGTCACGCCTTGAAATGACGGGAAATCCTGCTGCAGAATCCGATATATGGTATCCTTGCCGGAAGCACTTTTCCCCATCAGATAAAATATCTTTCCCATTTCTTTATCATCAACCCTTCAGTCCACGAGACTGACGATCCATGTCCTCAACGACAATATCATAAATTTCTCCCAGGGTGGAACAATACTCCAGCACCTTCCAGGGCTCATTGGTATGGAAATGAATCTTAATCAACTCCTCGTCGCCTACAGCCAGCAGGCAATCTCCTTTGAAATTCTCAGTAAAGTAATCACTGATCACATCTTCATCTAAATCTTCTCCTTCGATCAGCAGCTGTGTATCATACTTAAATTCTAACATGGTTTTCTCTCCTTATATTTTCGCATTCTGTACTCATTGTACCATAAAACTTTTTTCTTGGGAATGTGTTGAAAAAAGCAATCTTCTATTCTCTCTGTCAAAATGTACAGATATTTTCAGGATTTCCGTTTACATAGGAAATTACATTATCAAACTCAATCTTAGCACGACGAATCATAGCCTCTTTGGTAAGAAACGCCACATGGGGTGTTAACAATGTATTTTTTGCATGTAACAGAGGATAATCCTCAGGAATAGGAGGCTCCATATCATATACATCAATGGCTGCCCCTGCAATCTTTCCTGCGTTCAAAGCATCTGCCAGAGCCTGGTTATCCACAATAGGACCCCTTGCGCAGTTGATAAAAAGAGCTGTTTTCTTCATCTTATCAATCTTGTCCTGGTTAATCAGGTTTTTGGTTTCTGCATTATTCGGTGTATGAAGAGAAATAATATCACTCTCTTTCAACAAGGTGTCCAGGTCCACATATACGATCCCGGCAGCTTTCACTTCTTCTCGCTCATGTCTGGCATATGCAAGAACCCGGGCTCCAAACGCCTGAAATAATTTTGCTGTCATAAAGCCAATCTGCCCACAACCAATAATTCCAACCGTTTTTCCACTGATTTCAGATCCTGTAAGACCTGCAGATGTACCACCTGTTCTTACGGATGTATTACATTCTGAAAAATATCTCATTAAACTGATGGTCATACCAATCACCTGTTCCGCCACACAGGTATTGGAATAGCCTGCACAATTACAAACCATGATTTCTTTCTCACGACATGCCTGCAATCCTACATGATCAATGCCGGTGAAAGCAACGGCTAACATTTTTAACGATTTCGCAGCCTTTATAACTTCATCCGGATAAGGATTGTTGGCAATCATTATAATATCCTGTCCGGCACTGCGACGCTTTAATTCTTCTACATCTGTTGTCTTTGTATCATAATAGGTAAATGTATGTCCAGCTTCTTTTAAAGGTTTTGATAATTCATCTATCATTTCTGTGGGCACACCCAACGGCTCAAGTAATGCAATATTCACTTTTCTATTGTACCTCCCATCATTTATTCAACAACTGATTCATAACACAAGATATATTATCATGGACTCTTTAAAAAGTAAATCTTGTAACAAAAAAACACCAGCTTCTAGCCAGTGTCTGTTATCTGAAACATATCATCTATTATTTTCTAATTTTGAATATACAAAATGCCCAGAGCCGGAATCGAACCAGCGACATAAGGATTTTCAGTCCTCCGCTCTACCAACTGAGCTATCTGGGCATGAGTTGCGGGAGTAGGATTTGAACCTACGACCTTCGGGTTATGAGCCCGACGAG
>CAYMSZ010000068.1:0-6401 GCA_964393285.1 uncultured Lachnospiraceae bacterium
TAACTATGAACTTTCTATGATGCTGCCCTCAAAAGGCTTTGCGTCTGCACCAAAAGGCTTTCCCTGTTATTTCTTTATACCGGGTATGCCTTGTTCTCTGCATCTGCCACTGTCAGGTCTACCTTGTTCTGCTGCGCTTCCCGATATTTAAAGAAGTCCACAGCTACCTGAGGGAACAGAGCATAGGTCAGCACATCCTCATCCTGCTGCTTCCACTGGCTCATTTCCGACTCCAGTTTTTCCAGCTGAGGCTCGATGAGGTCTGCAGGACGGCAGGTAATAGGCTTCTCGTCGCCGATTACCTTTTTCTGCAGTTCCTGGTTGAAGGGCTTGATGGTGGCGCCATACTCGCCGGAAAGAACTGCCTTGGTCTCCTTGGTGACCATCTTGTAGCGCTCTCCCATAAGGACATTGAACACAGCCTGGGTACCTACGATCTGAGAAGAAGGGGTAACCAACGGCGGTTCACCCAGATCTTTACGAACTCTGGGAACCTCCTCCAATACCTCATAGTAACGGTCCTCTGCATGCTGCTCTGCCAGCTGACTGGTCAGATTGGACAGCATACCGCCGGGTACCTGATACAGGAGAGTCTTAATGTTTACACCCAGGTTCTTGGTGTTCATAAGACCGGTCTTCAGGGCATCCTCACGGATGGGACGGAAATAATCTGCAATTTCTGCCAGAAGGTTCTGATCCAGTCCGGTATCATAGGGAGTACCCTTGAAGGTCTCCACCATTACCTCTGTAGCAGGCTGAGAAGTACCCATGGAGAAGGGTGACATGGCTGTATCAATCACATCGGCTCCTGCTTCCACTGCCTTCAAATATGTCATAGAAGCTACGCCGGAGGTGTAGTGGGTATGAATCTGAATGGGCAGATCGGTAGCATCCTTCAAGGCGCTGACCAACTCGGTAGCGGTGTAGGGCAAAAGCAATCCTGCCATATCCTTGATACAGATGGAATGGGCTCCCATGTCCTCGATTCTCTTGGCAGTCTCTTTCCAGTAATCCAGGGTATAGGCATCTCCCAGGGTGTAGGACAAAGCGATCTGGGCATGCCCTCCCTCTTTTCTGGCTGCATCTACAGCGCATTTTAAATTTCGCAGGTCATTGAAGCAGTCAAAAATCCGGATAATATCGATGCCGTTGGCAATGGATTTTTGTACGAAATACTCTACCACATCGTCAGAATACGGCTTATATCCTAAGATATTCTGGCCACGGAAAAGCATCTGCAGCTTCGTGTTCTTAAATCCATCTCTGAACTTACGCAGACGGTCCCAGGGATCCTCATGGAGGAAACGCAGAGAAGCATCAAAGGTAGCGCCGCCCCAGCACTCTACGGAGTGATAGCCTACCTGATCCATCTTCTCCACAATGGGCAGCATCTGCTCTGTGGTCATTCTGGTTGCAATCAGAGACTGATGTGCGTCACGCAGGATCGTCTCTGTAATTCCTACGGGCTTTTTTACGATTTCACTCATTGAACATACCTCCCCCTATTTCACACCAAAGATAGCCATGAACAGACCAGCTGCCACAGCAGTACCAATTACACCAGCTACATTGGGACCCATAGCATGCATCAGCAGGAAGTTGGTGGGATCTTCTTCCGCACCCACCTTCTGAGACACACGAGCTGCCATAGGCACCGCAGATACACCGGCAGAACCGATGAGAGGGTTGATCTTGCCATGGGTAATCTTGCACATAATCTTACCAAATACCACGCCGGCTGCCGTACCAAAGGCAAAAGCAACCAGACCCAGGACTACGATCTTGATGGTAGCCCAGTTCAGGAAAGCCTCTGCACTGGTGGTAGCACCTACAGAAGTTCCCAGCAGAATCACGACAATGTACATCAATGCATTGGATGCCGTATCTACCAGCTGGCGAACCACACCGGACTCTTTAAACAGGTTGCCTAACATGAGCATACCTACCAGGGGTGTGGTAGAAGGCAGAATGGTGCAGACAACAATGGTAACAATGATAGGGAAGAGAATCTTCTCCGTCTTGCTGACCGGTCGCAGCTGTCCCATTTTGATCTTCCGCTCCTCCGGCGTCGTAAGAGCCTTCATAATAGGCGGCTGGATAATCGGAACCAGAGACATATAGGAATAGGCGGCTACGGCAATAGGACCCAGGATATCCTGTTGTCCCAGCTTATTGGCCAGGTAAATGGAGGTAGGGCCATCTGCACCGCCAATGATGGCAATGGCGGCAGAAGCCATCTCGTTAAATCCTAAGAGCATAGCGCCAAAAAATGCGGCAAAAATACCAAACTGTGCAGCTGCTCCCAGTAAGAAGCTGGCCGGGTTTGCAATAAGAGGACCGAAGTCTGTCTGTGCACCTACCCCTAAGAAAATCAGGCAGGGAAGGATGGCCCACTCATCCAGCTTGAAGAAATAATTCAACAATCCCCCTTCTTCCATAATAGGCGGGTAGATGTTGACCAACAGCATACCAAAGGAAATGGGCACCAACAGCAGAGGCTCATAGCCTTTGACAATAGCCAGATACAGGAACACGCACGCTACTGCAATCATGATCACGTTGCCCCATGTCATCGTAGCAAATGCGGACTGGCTGATCAGATTTCCCAGTGTCGTAAATATATAATCCATATGGCGCGCCTCCGCTTAATTTAAAGTAGCCATCACCTGGCCTGCATCTACATTCTGACCTTCGCTGACATCAATGCTGGCTACCGTACCATCCTTGGGTGCTACCACAGGGATCTCCATCTTCATGGCTTCCAGGATGATCACCGTATCGCCGGCCTTCAATGCCTGTCCTACCGTTACCTCTACCTTAAATACCTTACCGGCGGCACCAGCCTCTACCGGAATGCTGCCAGCCTCTGCCTTGGCCTTCGGTGCTGCAGGCTTGGGGGCTGCAGGAGCCACAGGAGCTGCCACAGGTCTGGGTGCGCTTACGGCACCGGCTTCCCGCTCCTCTACCGTTACATCATATGCTACTCCATTTACGGTAATTGTATAATTTTTCATTTTTCTATCCTCCTATCAGACATGTTTCCAATTTTGATTGCCGCTGCGGCGTATGGAACGAATTACAATGCCATCTGCCGGTACATCGGTGGCGGCAGCAATGGCGGCAGTAATCACAGCGATGAGAGTAAGATCCTCCATGGGGGCTTCCTCCTGACTGATTTCTGCCTTCTGTGACGGTACCGCCACAGTCTCCTCTACGGGAGTCTCCGTCTGTCCATCTGCTTTCTTTGCCTTTTTCCTGGCTTCCAGCTTCGCCGTCAATGCGTTCTGGACCATAGGGATATAACGCAGGCAATAGATCAACAGACTGATGAGAATCAGCACTGCAAATACCACCAGCATTCCCATCAGGGTATCCAGGGCGGCTACTTTTACAATCTCACCAAAGCTCATCCTTTTTCCTCCTTACACAGACGCATGTTTTTTCACCGGGCGGTCTTCCCGTTTTGTGTACAGCATCTCATAAGCGCCAATCAGATACTTTCTGGTAGATTCCGGCTGGATGATATGATCCACATAGCCTCTTCTGGCTGCTGCCTGGACATGGGCCTGCTCCTCGGCAAACCTGTCAGCCAGTTCTTTCAGCCTGGCTGCCTTATCTGCGCTTTCCTGAATTTCCTTCTGATACAGGATTCTGGCAGCAGCTTCCGGTGCCATGGTGCTGATAGACGCATCCGGCCATGCATAGACTAAATCGGCGCCGATGGCCTTGGAATTCATGGTCAGATAGGCACTGCCGTTGGCCTCTCCTACAATCAGGTTTACCTTGGGTACCGTAGCCTCTGCAAAGGCATGGGTCAGAGCAGCTGCTCCGGTGGGAAGACCTGTCTCTTCCTCCATGGTAGCGGCAAAGCCTTCTACCTGCGTAATGGTCAAAACAGGGATCTCAAAGGCATCACAGAAGCGAACAAAGCGAGCTGCCTTCTCACAGCCGCCATAGGTCAGCTTCTTCTCCCAGACGGTTTCCTTTCCCTCTTCTGCCTGAGCCTTACTACGGTTGGCCACAGCGCCTATGGTTCGTCCTCCCAGGCGAATAAAGGCAGTCACCATTTCCGGATGATAGGCCTCTCTCACAGGGAGAATAAAGCCGTCATCGGAAAGGACCTGTAGCAATAAACCGGTATCCCCGTCACAGTTTGCAGCCTCCGGCACCTGTCTGTTTAAGTTGTCGAAACATTCTGTATAGGATAAATCTTCTGCATTGTTTGCAGGTAAAATAGATATGAGTTGACGGATTTTTGATAAAATCTCTTCTTCACTGCCGGCATCTGCGGATCCTACTTTTTCTGTCTGATAGGAAGCTGCTGCCGTATCGCAGCGATCGGTGGCATTGCCATCCAATGTATTGGGGGCGTTGACAAAAAGCTTTGCCTGTTTTTCCATAAAGGTAAAATCACTCAAAGCAGGAATAAGAGCCATGCCGCCGCCGCAATTGCCAAAAATGGCTGTAATCTGGGGTACAACGCCGGATGCCTCACACTGGGCTTTATAAAGCTTTCCAAAACCGTGAAGTCCGTCTGTTGCCTCCTGGAGACGCAGGCCTGCGCAATCGATCAGTCCGATAACAGGTGCGCCCATTTTTACCGCCATTTCATAAATCCGGCAAATCTTTGCTGCATGCATCTCGCCAATGGAGCCGCCTAACACAGAGGCATCCTGGCTGTACACATAGACCAGCTCCTGGTCGATGGTACCGTAACCGGTGATTACACCGTCTGTAGCCAATGCTGCTTCGCCCATGTTAAAGTCGGTGGATCTGGCTGTTATACCGCTGCCGATCTCCAGGAAGCTGCCCTCATCCAGCAGATCATGAATCCGCTTTCTGGCTACATTTTCTGTAACATTTGACATATGTTTTCCCTCCCATGTGGAATCATGCAGATGCCGATAAATTGTAGCCTTACTCTTGAGTCATGGCATCCCATGCGTTGAAGTTAGTTATTTAACAACATTCCACTTAATCATACCGCCAGATCAGGGAAAATGCAACTGATTTTCCCTAAAAAAGCACACAAAGGCCCTCTTTTTGCCTTTGTCTTATGTGAATTATTACCAATTTTTGGGACTTTGTATCATTTTTGACAATAAGATTTTTTCATACCAGTCATACCCTTTTTTGTCCACGGCAGCTTCTGTTTTCAGAGAATCGGTACGCAAGATCTGCCCATCCAGTGAGTAGGTGACCGTTCCCACCACCATACCGGCATCCACAGGTGCAGTGAGAGATGGCAGGGTCTCTACCTGACAAGTCACCTCCTCCCCCTCTCGTTTCAAAACCGTATTCTCCGATTCCTGTCCTTTCTCCAGATATAGCCTGACCTGCGCCATTTCATCCGGATCTGTCCCTTCCGGAATCCCGTCAATGACCGGAATCGTAATGGTTCCAATGTCCTGTTCGTACTCACACCGGGTATAGGTCGATTCCCCATAAGAGATCAGGGTTTTCATATCTGACCATTTGTAGGTTCGGTTGTTAGGCCAGCCACAGGCCAACAACGCCACTATGTACAGCTCCCCCTGTCGCTTTACTGCTCCCACATAGCAGTACCCGGCATTGCCGGTAAATCCGGTTTTGCCGGTAATGGCTCCCTCCATTCCATCTAAAAGGGCATTGTGGTTGGTGCAGGAAAAAGAACGGCTGCCGGAAGCATCCTGAAAGCTATAATTTCTGGTTTGGGTAATCTCCAGGAAACGATCCTTCGCCGGAGATTCCACAATACAATACCGGAGGATTCTGGCCAGATCCGCTGCTGTGGTACTATGCTCTCTGGTGATGACAGTACCGTCTTCCAGAGTCTGCGTCTCTGTGGCATCCAAACCATTGGGGGTGATAAACCAGGTGTCATAGGCTCCGATATCTCTGGCCTTTTGATTCATCATGGCAGCAAACTCTTCCACAGAACCGGCGATTCCTTCGGCAATCACCACAGCGGTATCATTGTGACTCTCCAGCATCAGGGAATAGAGCAGATCTTCCAGACGGTACTGTTCTCCTGTTACAACACCCAGACTTACCTGAGGCATAGACGCGGCGTAAGAGGAAACCTCTATGATCTGGTCCGGATCTCCGTATTCCAGTGCCAGAATGCAGGTCATGATCTTGGTGGTACTGGCCATAGGCAGGGGAGTATATCCATCCTTTTCATAGAGGACTCTGCCGTTGCTGCCATCCATCAGCACCGCACTCTGGGCATAAAGATTCAAGGACACGGTTTCTGTTTCCACTCCTGTTTCCGCTTCTGCTTTCGCTTCCGCATCCACTGTCTGGGAGGAATCTGCTAACTGAGAGGAATCCACTGTCTGGGAGGAATCTGCTGACTTTCCTCCCAAAAACAGCAAAAAACAGACACAAAGCCATAACAACCTGTGTCTGTTTCTTTTCCA
>CAYMSZ010000068.1:6501-8607 GCA_964393285.1 uncultured Lachnospiraceae bacterium
AAAACAGCAAAAAACAGACACAAAGCCATAACAACCTGTGTCTGTTTCTTTTCCATCTTGTATGATTTTTTTTATGCTGTTTCATCCTAGAAAGCCTGCCTGCCGCTTCTTCCTATCTAGTTTATGTAGGCTTTTCTAAGTTATGATATTCTTGCCAGATAATCTACCAGGAATGCTACTGCCTTCACCACCTGCTCCAAAGGGCAGGCAGGCACCTGTTCCGGCAAATCTTTCTGTTCTGTCAGATAAGGAACATGGATAAAATCTCCCTGCATTCTGCTGCCGGGATGGCATTCTTCTGTCTTGTCTATCTCTGCCATCACCGTATAGAAAATGGTGTTGCACACATAGGCTCCCGCCGTATAGGACATTGCCACCGGAAGTCCTGCCTCCCTGGCGGCTGCTACTGCCTGCTTAATAGGGGTATTGGTAAAATATGCCGTCTTCCCCTCCGGCAGAATAGGTTCCTCATCAGGAGAAAAGCCTGCATTATCCGGTATCCTGCCATCCATCAGGTTAATGGCCACCTTTTCCGGCGTCACCTGACTGCGGCCTCCTGCCTGTCCCAGACACAGAATCAGGTCCGGGTGTACCTCCTCTATGGCCTGACGCAATGCCTCCGGTCCTGCCTTAAATTCTACAGGCAATATTTTCTTTACTGCCTGATAATGAGCCGTCTCTTCCGGAATTCTCTGACAGACCAGGGCAGAAGCATTTTCCGTATCTCCGCCAAAGGGCTCAAAAGCTGTCAAAAGAACTTTTTTTGCCAAAAGTCTGGTCACCAGCTCCTCTCCGGATTCTGCCACAAAGGATACCCCGGCGTGATCAAATTCTTCCCGGCTGCCATAGCCCATAGTCAAACCTACCGTAGTCAGACCGTTTTTCTGACCTCCGATGATATCATGCTTCCGATCTCCTACCATGACAGCCAGATGCTTTGTCTCCTCTGTCACACCCAGTTTCTCCAGAGCGCGTTTGACAATAATCCACTTAGAGCCGTTGCCTCCGTCCGGATCACTGCCGCAGATGGCATCAAAATATTTGGCCAGGTCAAAATACTCCAATATGGTGGTAGCAATGGGGAGGGGCTTAGAAGTGGCTACTGCCAGCTTACAGCCAGCTGCTTTCAAAGCCGCCAGAGCCTCCGGCATTCCCGGTATCGGATGATTTTCCTTCCAGCCGATGGTGTTATACCGCTCTCTGAATTTCTCCGTAATGGCCACAGCCCTTTGGTGATCTACCCCAAGCCTGACCATAAACTCTTCTTCCAGGGGAGGTCCGATGTAGACCTGCAACGCCTCCAGAGACTCCACCGGATACCCATAATACTCAAAAGCATAGCGGATGCTTTTGGTGATCCCCTCACCGGGATCTGTCAGGGTGCCATCCAGGTCAAATAATATGTACCGAAACATAATTCCTCCCTGTGGAGTTTATGCTCTGCCGCAGCAGAACTTATACTTTTTGCCGGAGCCGCAGGGGCAGGGATCGTTACGTCCGATTTTTTTGCCCTTTACAATGGTGGTAGAGGACTTCTGCTGCTTATACAGCTCCTTGCGGCGCTCTGCTGTTAACAGACGATCCCACTGAGGCAGCTCATACAGCCACTCTGCTCTGCAGGCTACCATGTTATAGTACAGCTTCTCCGGATCATAGCACAGAGACACCTCTGTGTTCTCATCCATGGTCTCGATAGGGTTCTGCTCCTTTAAGCTGTCATTGATTCCATCCAGGAAGCCTACCATAATATCCAGGGATACCTGGAATTTCTCAGCCAGCTCACTGACAGTACCCTTTACTACCTCATCTGTAGCCAGAATCTGCTCATAGATTCCCTTTTCCTCATTAAAATAGGCACCCCAGAAATTCTGCTCAGACTGTGCATCTCTCTCTGTCTGATATGCCTGCTCTCTCCAGTTTTCAAGTAAAGTCATTTTCGTTACCTCTCTTGTGTTTATCCTATTTGCATCCACCTGCAGACCTGATGGAATCCATTCATCCTTTTGATCCGATCCCATCAATATCTGCCCTTACAGGGATGCTTCCGTTCACACAGTATATACGAAAATGGCAGATTTCGCAATCCTCTTTCCTTAAAATCCGAAG
>CAYMSZ010000069.1:0-8521 GCA_964393285.1 uncultured Lachnospiraceae bacterium
AGCAGATGGCGTAAATAACCGGTATGCTGCATTTTGTGATAGAAGGGGATATGGTGCTGCTCAAAATAATCACGGGTCGCTTCCACAATTCTGGCAAAATCCTCATGGGCGATCTGACAGCCATTTACCGTTACAATATCATAGAAGCTGCTTTTTTTATGAAGACCCAGAGACAGACGCCCTCCCTTTACTTCATCGCCAAAGGAATATTCCATCTTATTGCGATATCCTTTTGCCAGGGGGCTTCCCAAAATGGATTCCATAGGAACCTGACCCAATACCGGTTTCAGAAGCGCATATACCTGCTGCTCTTTTTGACGGAGCTGCTCTTCATAGGGCAGGGTCTGGTAAACACAGCCTCCGCACACTCCAAAATGAGGACATACCTCTTTTGCCTGCTCCAGAGGGGATCTCTCCAGCACCTGCAGCAGATTTCCCTCAATTCGTCCACCCTTGAACTTGCTAATGGAAAATCTGATCTTCTGTCCGGGGATTGCATCCTTTACTGCAACGGTCTCCTGGTCTACCGATACCATACCTCTGGCAGGAAATCCACTGTTTTCTACTGTGCCTTCATAAATCTCGCCTTTTTTCATTCTGTTTCCTCTTCATTTCTTTCCTGGTACCTGGAACGGCACCTGTCATATTCTATCAACTGTCAGACAGCTGCTTTGCTCTTTCAGGCAGCGCCTCTGTCCGACATACGAAAAAACTCACTGCCATACCCATCGATACAGCAGTGAGTTCTCATCATTTACTCATACAGGATTATTCCTCTTCGGATTCCTCTGCAGGTTCACTCTCTTCTTTCTCATCCTTTGATTCCTCATCCTCGTCGAAATCATCATCGTCAAAGAAATCGTCATCATCATCAAAGAAATCATCGTCAAAATCATCCTCGAAATCGTCCTCATCCTTACAAGGCTTAATGACAAAATGATACACTGCGAAAGCAATTCCTGCTACGGCTGCCAGCACACCGACAACAGCCAAAACGCCTACCAGCACACTCTTGCGAGTCTTGCATTCTCTCTTATCCAACAGTTCCTGCAGCTTTAAAGCACTCATTAATTCGTCCATCTTCTTCATTGTCACCTATTCCTTTCTAAGGGTATTATACACAATATCCACTCAAATTATGGCGAAAATTCCGCTCCGAGAGCAGTATAGCATAATTTCTTTTGGATTGCCACCCTTTTTGTCTGAGCTTTCACGATTTTTACAATTTTAACATTTTTTCAATTTGGCAAAAGAAGCATACATTTTTTTCACGCCAAACTGATCAAAATCCACCGACACCTCGTAGTCCCGCTTCTGTTCTGTGATCTCTTTTACCGTACCATCTCCGAACTTGGTGTGGTGCACCCGGTCTCCCACTCCGTATTCCAGGGAATCTGCCTTGGTTACGGTAAACTGCTTTCCCAGTTTGATATGGCTTTCATCCAGCTTACCAAAGCCGCCGTAGGCAGGCATCTGATAGGAAGGAGAAACCCGTCTGGAGCCGTCATACACTTTTTTTTCCGTAGAACTGTCTGTCTCCATTCTGTTTTTTCTCACATCGAAGCTGCTGCCTCTGTCTGTTCTCGTAGCAGTATTTGCGCTTCTGTAAGCCTCTTTCTCGTCCATCAGCATATGGGCAGGTATCTCGTCTAAGAAACGAGAGCGGCGGGAGAAGCGATTTTCTCCATTTACCATCCGCATTCTGGCACAGGTAAGAGTCAGTTCTTTTTTGGCTCTGGTGACGCCTACATAGAAAAGTCTGCGTTCCTCCTCCAGATCCTGGGGGTCTTCGGAATTTACCGCCATAGAGCCGGGGAACAATCCATCCTCCAAACCGGTGAGATATACCTTGGTAAATTCCAGTCCCTTGGCTCCATGGAGGGTCATCAGCGTCACCCGGTCTTCCGTTCCATCCATCTGATCCACATCTGCTACCAGTGCTACTTCTTCCAGAAAACCATTCAGGGAAGGCTCCTCTGCCGTATTTTCATAGTCTGCCGCTTTGTTCACCAGTTCTTCCAGATTTTCTCTCCGGGCCTGGGCTTCTGTCTCTGTATCTTTTTCTAACTCATCTTCATATCCGCTGGTCTCCAGAATGTCCCGGATCAATTCCGAAATGGACACTTTGTATTCCAGCTTACTGCGATAGGTCTGGATCAGCTGCACAAACTTCTCTATCTTGATGGCAGCCTTGCCAATGCCGGGGATTCTCTCTGCCTTTTCCAACGCTTCAAAAAAGCTGATGTCATTTCCTGTGGCGTAAATCATAACCTTGCCGATACTGGTGGCTCCGATGCCTCTCTTTGGCACATTGATGATACGCTCCACTGATAAATCATCCATGCCGCCGTTAATGGTCTTTAAGTACGCCAGAATATCCTTGATCTCTTTTCTCTGATAGAAATTTACACCTCCTACCAGACGATAGGGAATATTATGTTGAATACAGCGTTCCTCCAGCAAACGGGACTGGGCATTGGTGCGATACAGCACAGCACATTCCTTTAACGGCAGCCCCTCCTGCTCATTGGCCTTGCAGATGCCTCTCACAACGGCGTTGGCCTCATCATATGCAGTATCATACTGGGCATAGTGAACCTTTTCTCCCGGCTCATTGGCAGTCCAAAGCTTCTTATCTCTGCGCCCGCGATTATTTTGAATCACCTCATTGGCTACGTCCAGGATATTCTGCGTAGAGCGATAATTTTGCTCCAGCTTGATTACCTTGGTCTCCGGATATATATTTTCAAAATCCAGAATATTGCGGATGTTGGCTCCCCGGAATTTGTAGATGGACTGGTCATCATCTCCTACTACACAAAGGTTGTGATCTTTCCCTGTAAGAAGGCTAATCAGACGGAACTGAGCAGTATTGGTATCCTGATACTCATCCACCATAATATAGCGGAACCGATCCTGGTATCTCTGCCGGATCTCTACATTGCTCTGCAGCAGCTCTACTGTCTTCATAATCAGATCATCAAAATCAAAGGCGTGATTCTTCTGCAGCTGTGCCTGGTATTCCTGATACGCATTGGCTATCTGCATCTTGCGATATTCTCCCGATACCTGAATATAATATTCCTCCGGAGAAATCAGTTCATTTTTATTGGTGGAAATCTGATTTAAAAGAGCTCTTTCCTTGTAAAGCTTCGGGTCCAGCTCCAGTTTTTTAATGACCTGACGCATGAGTGTCTTCTGATCGTCGGCATCATAAATCACAAAATCGGTATCGTATCCGATGGCTTGTGCATCCCGGCGCAAAATACGCACGCACATAGAGTGGAATGTGGAAACCCAGATGCTCTCTGCCCCAAATTCTACCAGACTGTTCACTCTCTCCCGCATTTCCGCTGCGGCTTTATTGGTGAATGTAATGGCCAGAATATTCCAGGGATTCACCCCCTGCTCTTCGATGAGATAGGCAATCCGATGAGTAAGTGCCCTGGTTTTTCCGGAGCCTGCTCCGGCCAATACTAACAAGGGGCCGTCTGTTGTAAAGACGGCCTCTCGCTGCATGGGATTTAAAGTTTCGTAGATGCTATTCATTCCCATCCTGTCTTTCGTTTTATTTACCCAGCTTTGCCTTCAGGGCAGCCAGCTCATCTTCTACTGCAACAGAAGGCTGTGCATCGTACTTGCCCATAAGACCATCTACGCCGGTATCTGTGAAGGTATCTCCATTGAGCTCTGCCATAGCATCGGCCTTATCTAACATCTGATTGGCCTTTGCTTCCATACGATCAAATGCAGACAGGTTCTTGGCAGCACCCTGCATACTGGAGGTCATCTTGTTAACCTTCTCCTGGGTCTTAGCCACTGCTACCTTGGCCTTGATGGAATCCTTGCGGGCATTCAGTGTTGCAATATCAGAGCAGAGCTTATCATACATCTGCTTCATCTTAGCCGAATTTGCTGCAGCTGCTTCATATGCCTGCTGCAAACCAGCCTGCTTCTCTGTCAGTGCTGTCTTCTGCATCAGGAACTTGCGGGCATCTGCATCATTTCCTGCCAGAATTGCCTTCTCCGCATAAGACTGCATCTTGGCAATCTCTGCATTGCACTCCTTCAGCTCTCTTTCACAGCGCTTCTCTTCTGCCATTACTTCTGCGGTCTCGTCCTTAACCTTTGCCAGGTCGTCCTGCAGATTACGCAGATATTGATCGATCATCTTAGAGGGGTCTTCTGCCTTATCCAACAGCGCATTGATATTTGCAGACATAATGTCAGTAAATCTCTGAATAATTCCCATGGTGTAACCTCCTTTATAACATAAGTAAAATGATCCGGGTGTCAAAACACATATGTCACCCGATAGTTATGTTAAGCATAGCACATTTCCAGCTTCTTGTCATCTTTGTTCTTGTGATTTTTTTTCACTGCGTTTATACTAGGGGAGGGGCAGAATGCCTCTCGCCCCGCTGCAACTATTTTCTTACAGGGAGTGTACCCATGCAAACACTAAATCAGGATATCAAAACCCATTCTTTCCACCAGATCTACTGTCTGTACGGCGAGGAAGCGTATCTGAAGCGTTTCTTTAAGCTTCGCCTGCGGGAAGCCATTCTGGGTGACGATACTATGAATTATCACTATTTTGAAGGAAAAGATGCTGACATCCGCTCCATTCTCAGTGCGGCGGAGACGCTTCCTTTTTTTGCCGAGCATCGTCTGATTATCATTGAAGACAGCGGTCTGTTCAAAAAGGATGCTGACCTTCTGGTTCAATCTCTTCCTTCCCTGCCGGAATCTACCATCCTGCTTTTTGTGGAATCCCAGATGGATAAACGAAGCAAGCTGTACAAAGCCATCTCCTCCAGAGGCTATGCTGTGGAATGTAAGCGGCAGGAGCCTGCCTATCTGGAGAAATGGATTCTTACCACATTAAAAAGGGAAAACAAACAGATTACCCGGGCCACCATGAATGCATTTCTGGAGCGCACCGGAGATGATATGGATCTGATTTCTACAGAGTTGGAAAAGCTTCTCTCCTATACCGCAGGAAGAGAGGTGATTACGCTGGAGGATGTGGAGGCCATCGGTTCCGTTCAGATTACAGGCCATATTTTTGATATGGTAGGCGCCATTTCAAATCGTGACAGAAAGAAAGCCCTGGCACTCTATGAAGATTTGTTAGAATGCAAAGAACCGCCTATGCGGATTCTCTTTTTGATTGCCCGACAGTTTAACCAGCTGCTGCAGGTTCGTCAGCTCTCTGATCAAGGAATGGCATCCGGCGAAATCGCCAAAAAGCTAAGTCTGAATCCTTACATTGCCGGCAAGATACGGACTCAGTCCCGTTCCTTTACGCCGGAGTTTCTACAAGAAGCGGTAGATGCCTGCGTAGAGGCAGAATCCGCTGTAAAAACCGGTAATTTAAATGACCAGCTGGCAGTAGAAACCCTGATCTGTCAGCTCAGCAGACCCTAACAGCATCGTTGCCAAATACTATGATGTTGGGGTCAAAAGGTATTTTGCCCCCAACTGATGCCACGTATTGCTTCATTGCTGCGCAATCTACGCTCCGCTTCGGTCGGTGCTAAACGGACATCCACTGGATGTCCAGCACCTCGCAATACTATACTAAATAGATATGGAGCCTATTATCTATGTTTCGATACAAGAATCAAACAACTGCCATAAAACAAACAGCTTCTGCAAAGGAAGCGCCTGTCACAAAACACGCACCTGCCATAGAACAATCATCTGCCACAAAAGAATCGGCTAACGATTCCCTGGTATACCGTCTGGCTTACCGTCTTGGTATGCAGCAGACAAAAAAGATATCCCGCGTTGCTTTTTTTAAGCGCATCGCTATCACTGCTTTATGCTTCTTTGCCCTGGGAACCGTTCTGTTCGTGTGGCTGCCCCGTGCTGCCTATGTAGGCACCGCGGAGCTGGCTGTCATTATCGTGGCAATTCTGGTTGTTTTCGGTCGCGTCCTACTTTCTCTGATTCTGGGATATATGGGATTCGAAAAAGCAAAGAATCGGCTGAATCATAAAAAATAACCACTATTCCACTACCACAGGCAGATGCAGCTTACTCAGTTCAAACCAGAAGCAGACGCCGTCCTCTGTGTTATACACGCCGCAGCTTCCGCCATGGGAGTCCATGACAGCCTTGACAATGGACAAACCAATGCCGCTACCGCCGTATTCTCTGGTACGAGCCTTGTCCACCTTGTAGAATTTCTGCCATACCAGAGGCAAGGATTCCTCCGGAATAGGCTTTCCGGTATTTCTGACCATGACGCGGGTAGCCGTATCGGATTCCTCTGTCAGGATCTGTATCTGCTTTGCGCCGTCAATATGGTGGATGGCATTGCTGATGTAATTGCGGATGACCTCTTCCATCATAAATTCATCCGCTCGAACCATCAACGGTTTTTCTGTCTCAAAGGTAACCTGTATCTCTTTTTGCTGAATCATCAGTGCAAAGGAATGAAGCACGCCTTCAATGACCGGTACCAGATCAAAGTCTACCATATCTGCAGCATTGAGGCCGGACTCGATTTGATTCAGGGTCAGCAGCTTTTTCACCAGCTGGTTCATCTTATTTGCTTCATCTACAATGACCTGACAGTAGTATTCCCTGCTCTCCGGATCATCACTGATTCCCTCTAAAAGTCCCTCAGCATAGCCCTGAATCAAGGCAATGGGGGTCTTTAATTCGTGGGATACATTGGAGATAAATTCTTTTCTGCGCTCATCTATCTGCTCTTTCTCAGCAATATCCTGCCGCAGCTTCCCGTTGGCCGACTCCAGGCGGCGGTTTACCTGCTGGAGATTCTGGATGGTCTTTTCCAGCTCCTCTGACATATGGTTAATGCTCTCTCCCAGGACAGCAATTTCATCCTCCCGGTTGCCGGAATAGCGGGTAGAAAAATCCAGGTGCGCCATACGATCTGCTATAGAAGCCAGCCTGATAATGGGCTCACTAATGTGTTTGGACAGAATCGAAACAAACAGCACGCTAATGATAATGGCTGCCAGACCGATGGTCCAGGCAAATTTGGTAGAGATCTCGGCGCTTTCACGAAGACTGGGCAACGGTGTCCGCAAAAAGCAGAAGTCACCGTTATCCATAAAGCCCCAGAAAAAGATATAGCCTGTCTGCTGCTTCATATCTCCCCATCTGCAGATCACATACTGGTCGGTCTGTTCAATGACATCTACATTGCTAAGGCCATTGCCGTAGATCATCTCTTTCATCTGGTCTTCCATTCGGTTTCCGTAGCCGAATTGCCAGCTTACATCCTGACCGGCCGGAGAAATAAAGGCAGAAATATTGGCATTTTCAAAAAGGCGCAGCAAATTCTGCTGCACATCGGCATCTGACAAATCTGCTCCTTCCAGCATATCATCTAACTGCTGAAAGGTAGTCTCCATGGCTCTGGCTTTCTCCGTAATATAATATTTATCCAGATATAGCGTATTTGCCAGGCAAATCACCAGGATCATCACCCCCATGAGAGCCGCCATAAGGATGCCATACTTGGTCCGGATGGAGTGGAGAGCAAATGGATTCTTTCGTTTTTTCCCGTTTCCGGTTTCTGTGTCCTGCTTCATGGTATCACTCCACCTCAAATTTGTAGCCCATACCCCAGATGGTCTTGATCAGGTCGCCCTTTGCCCCCAGCTTGCTGCGGAGCTTTTTTACATGGGTATCTATGGTGCGGGCCTCACCAAAGTAGTCATAATTCCACACATTATTGAGAATCTTTTCTCTGGAGAGGGCGATGCCCTGGTTCTCCATAAAATAATCCAACAGCTCAAATTCCTTGAAGCTGAGATCAATCCGTTCTCCATCTACCGTCACATAGTGAGCCGTCTTGTCCAATACAATGCCGCCTGCCTCAATGACATCGGCGCTTAAGCTGCCGCTGCGACGAAGAATGGCTTCCACTCTGGCCACCAGAATCTTCGGGCTAAAAGGCTTGGAAATATACTCGTCCACTCCCAGTTCGAAGCCAAGAAGCTCGTCCCGTTCTTCACTTTTGGCTGTCAGCATAATGATGGGGACCTGGGACTGCTTGCGGATGAAACGACATACCTTCCAGCCGTCCATCTTAGGCATCATCACATCCAGAATAATCAGGGCAATATCACTCTCCGCACAGAAAACCTCAATGGCTTCCTCCCCGTCTGCTGCCTCTATGACTTCAAAATTACTGCGCACCAGAAAATCCTTTACCAGCTTGCGCATTCTGCTTTCATCGTCTACTACTAATATTTTATTTTTCACGGCATTCCCTCTCTTCCCGGAAATTGATCCTTGTGATACATTCTTGCTTTTCTTATTTTATCAATACTCCCGGGGAATTACCAGAAGATTGTTTCACAATTCACGCAAATTTCAAACTCTGGGAAGAACCGCTTTATTTGTTGCCCACATGTAAGAAATGGTTTAGCTATGAATGTCAAGAACCTCTATCGAAATAACATTTTCCACCTATCCATCTGTTTGGTTCGACAGATCAGATAATAAGTCACCTGACTTTCCGGGTCAGAAAAAGGCA
>CAYMSZ010000070.1:0-8462 GCA_964393285.1 uncultured Lachnospiraceae bacterium
AAATCCTGGGTGATGTCGTAAGGCTTTAAGTAAAACTGCTGGAGCAAATACATGGCAATGTTCTTACGGGCATTTTCCTCCTCTGAACCATCTGCCTGCTCTCTGCAGCTCACCAGATAGCCATGCCATTCCAGAATATAAGCTTCATACCGGCGAAGATGGGGGATTCCCAGCCACTTTTCCACCTTTACCTTGGTTTTTACCGGCTTGGGACACTGATCCATCTGCAGATAATACCGAAAATCCTCTCCCTCGTAGTACCGTCCCAGAGGGAACAGCCTGCAAAAGCCCGGGCGAAACCCGTGAATACTGCATCTGCCTTCTTCATTCAGGAAGGGGCAAACTCCCTCCTCCGTCATCTTCAGATTGGGCAAAATCAGTCCGTCTGCCAGATTGAATGCAAAATATCCTTTTTGAAACATCTCCTCCGGACTCATCCTGAATCCTTTTTGCCACTGCCAGATGTCATAAGGGTCCAGCTGAATGGTATCTCCTACGGTTCTGCAGCACTGGGAGCAGCCGTCGCAACCGCCACAGTCTACCTTTACCATATCATTGGCCGTATAGAGCCTGGCCAAATCTTCTACTCGTACTTCTCGCTTCATGATCTGTCCTTTACTTTGCTCCCAGCCTCTGTCTCACCACTTCAAATGCCAGTACACCGGCTGCCACAGAGGCGTTGAGAGAGTCAATATCTCCCTGCATAGGGATGGTAGCCACCATGTCGCAGGTCTCCTTGACCAGACGGCTGACCCCATCTCCCTCGTTGCCGATAACCAGACCAATGGGGCCTTTCAGATTACAACGGTACATGGTTTCCCCATCCATGTCGGCACAGGCAAACCACAGTCCCTCTTTCTTCAGTTCTTCCATAGTGGAGACCAGGTTGGTCACCTTTGCCACTCTGGTATAGTGAAGAGCTCCTGCAGAGGTGCGGGCCACAGTAGCCGTCAGGCCTACTGCCCGTCTCTTGGGGATAATGACGCCATGGGCTCCTGCCAGGTTGGCTGTCCGGATAATGGCGCCCAGATTATGAGGGTCCTCTATACTGTCCAGTATAAAGAGAAAAGGATCCTCTCCCTTCTCTCTGGCATAAGCCAGCATCTCCTCTACTGTAGAATATTCATAGGCTGCTGCCTGGGCAATGACCCCCTGATGCTTCCCGGTCTCCGACAGCTGATCCAGTCTCTCTTTCTTTACAAACTGAACCAGGGTATCACCCTTTCTTGCCTCCCGCAGGATGGTCTGAATGGGGCCATCCTTACAGCCATCCAACACATACAGCTTGTCGATGGTCTTGCCGGAACGGAATGCTTCCAAAACCGGATTTCGACCCTCGATGGTATACTCCTTTGCCCCGTCTTCCTTCTGTTCTCCTGCCAATTCTTTTCTTTTCTCTTCCTTCATATTTACTTTCCTATTGTAAGATCAGGGACAAATGGTCTCGCCTTTGTCCCTTCATTCTCTGTTTCGTTGTTATGTCTCTTCCTGGAGTCGGTTCAATCCAAGCTCCATCAGCTCCAGTATCCGATCCATCTGCCCTTCCAGATACAGATAGCCCAGAAGAGCTTCCAGACCGGTCGCCATGCGGTAGTCTATGACGGTGGCATTTTTGGCCTTGGTGGCAGAACGGGCATTGCGTCCCCGTTTCCAGACAGCCATTTCCTCCTCTGTCAGATCCTGCTCCAGCAAATGAGCAAGTCTGGCCTGGGTTTCGGCTTTGGCCAGGGCACTGGTCTGGCGGTTTAACTGATTGGGGGAGGTATTGGCCCTGGACACTACCATGGTACGGATCACGATCTCATAAACGGCGTCCCCTAAAAAAGCCAGCGTCAGGGGAGAATACCCTCGCACATCCTGTTTTTCCATACCAAAGGTCTGCCGAACTGCCGCCGCCAGATCCCAGTCTTCCCTGTTTTTTACGCTCTCTTCCACTTTACACCCTCTCTTGTATCCTCCAGGAGGATTCCCTGATCAGCCAGCTCCTGACGGATCTGGTCTGCCAGAGCAAAATTCTTATCTTTTCTGGCCTGTTTGCGCTTCTCGATGAGGGCTTCCACTTCTGAATCCAGCAGCTCTTCCTTCTTTTCCGTAATAATGCCTAATACCTGGCAAAGCTTCTCCACTTCTGCCAGGAATCGGGATACATAGGCTGCGGTAGAGGTCTCTCCTACGGTGGAATTTGCCAGACGAATCATCTCAAAGACAGCTGCAATGGCATCTGCCGTATTAAAATCATCCTCCATGGCAGCCTCATACTTTTCCACCAGCTTCTGCAGGGTATCCAGATTTTCTTTCTCCTCTGCCGTCATCTCTCCTGCCGTCGCTCCAGGCAGCAATTCCTTCATTCTGTGAACGCCTGTCAAAATACGATCCAGTCCGCTCTTAGCTGCTGCCATCTGATCGGCGCTGAAATTCAAGGGACTGCGATAGTGGGCACTAAGCATAAAGAATCGCAGCACCTGCAGATCATACTTCTCACTGATATCCCGAACGGTGCGGAAATTTCCCAAAGATTTGGACATCTTCACATTGTCGATATTTAAGAAGGCGTTATGCATCCAGTAGTGAGCAAACTCTACCCCATTGGCACATTCGGACTGGGCGATCTCATTCTCATGGTGAGGAAAAATCAGATCCTCTCCTCCGGCATGAATGTCAATCTGATCTCCCAGATACCGCTTAGACATGACAGAGCACTCGATATGCCAGCCGGGTCTGCCCTGGCACCAGGGGGACTCCCAGTAGGGCTCTCCTTCCTTCTTCGGCTTCCAGAGAACGAAATCAAACTCATCCTCCTTCTCATCTCCTGTCACCTGAATGGAGCGGTGACCGCTCTCCATCTCATCCAGATTTTTGTGAGAAAGCTTTCCATACTCCTTGAAGCTTCTGACACGGAAATATACCGTGCCATCCTTCGCCACATAAGCATGACCTTTGTCGATAAGGGTGCGGATCATATCGATCATACCCTGAATCTCCTTGGTGGCCTGAGGATGAGTGGTAGCGGGGCGGACATTCATGTCTGCCATATCCTTCTTGCACTCCTCAATGTAGCGCTCGGAAATAACGGAAGCATCTACCCCCTCTTCCATGGCTTTCTTGATAATCTTATCATCCACATCGGTGAAGTTGGATACATAATTTACCTCATATCCCTTGTATTCAAAATAGCGGCGGACCGTATCAAAAACGATCATAGGACGGGCATTGCCGATATGAATCAGATTGTATACCGTAGGTCCGCAGACATACATTTTTACCTTGCCAGGTTCCAGGGGAACAAATTCCTGCTTGCTCTTTGTAAGCGTGTTGTAAATTTTCATGTGACTCTCCCTCCATTCTTTTACCCAATTCTGTGATACCCTGGGTTTACCGTTTTTTCTCAATCAATGCCACTGCCTGGGCGGAAATTCCCTCTCCTGTACCGGTAAAGCCAAGGCCCTCCTCTGTGGTAGCCTTGATGCTGATCTGATCCAGGGAGATTCCCAACGCAGCTGCAATGTTCTGACGCATCTGTTCTCTGTAGGGTGCCATCTTCGGCTTCTGGGCGATGATGGTAGCGTCAATATTTCCCACCTGATACCCCTGTTCTTCCAAAAGTTTACCTACCTGTCTGGTCAACTCCAGGCTGTCTGCTCCTGCATAGGCCGGATCATGATCCGGGAAATGCTTCCCGATATCGCCCAGAGCCGCCGCTCCCAGGAGGGCATCCATAATCGCATGAAGCAGTACATCGGCATCAGAATGTCCTAACAATCCTTTCTCATAGGGAATCTCTACTCCTCCTATGATCAGCTTACGATTTTCCACCAGTCGGTGGACATCATATCCCATACCGATTCTCATATGAACCTCCGTTTTCTCTGTCTGTCGGGGGACCCTGTTTGATGATGTCATCCGTACAACAGGTCCGTTTTCTCTATCTGTCGGGAGAACATTCCTCCCTCTGCCAGGGTAAAAAAAGAACTCCCCATCCGCACACCTTCGGATCAGAGAGTTCTTATAGTCTCTTATTTACGATTTCCAGCGCAACCGAACCATCTGGCGCAGCCAGCCGGATGACTCGACTCTCTATCGTCCTTCTTATTTTACTGCGTTAACAGCCTTAGTCAGACGGGAAATCTTTCTGGATGCATTATTCTTATGATAAACGCCCTTGCTGGCAGCCTTATCAATGGTAGAAATTGCATTCTGCAGAGCAGCGCTTGCAGCTTCCTTGTCACCGGCAACAACAGCAGCATCCACTTTCTTCACTGCGGTCTTTACACCGGACTTGATGGACTTATTGCGAGCAGCCTTAATTTCGTTAACGAGAATTCTCTTCTTAGCAGATTTAATGTTAGCCAAACCTGTACACCTCCAAATTGTATGATCTTATTCCAATTTGTTTGCATTAAAGCCGGACACGGACGTATCTAATGTAAACATACTCCGTAATTCTAATCGACCTATTATAAATTGTCAATAGGCGATTTTCCTTTTTTTCGTACTTTTTTTGAACCCGGAGCAAAAAAACCGGAATCTTACCCTTACAGGTTATTCAGAATCGCATCAAAGTCTACATCAGAACCGTTCTTCGCATGATCCAGCTTATATCCGGCAAAGTCAATGATCATATCCACACAGCGGTCTCTTCCTACTGTGCTGGAGTTGATACAGAAATCATAGCTGGATACAGCACCCCATTTCTTATTGGTGTAATAATTATAATAGGATGCTCTCTTCTTATCTGTCTTAATCATGTAGTCTCTGGCTTTTTCCTCTGTCAGATTGTACATCTTCATGACCCAGGGAATCTTATCCTTTTCATCGGCACTGATGAACACACTGGCAAGTCCCGGATAATCCTGGAGTGCATAGTCAGCACAACGTCCTACAATCACGCAGGACTCTTCCTCTGCCAGCTTCTTAATCATATCAAACTGTGCCAGAAATACCTTCTGATTGAGAGGCATCTCTGTGTAGGAACCTGACGCGTATCCCAGGGAATAGGTATCCATCACCAGGGAATACAAAAAACTGTTAACCGGCTTCTCATCATAGGTGTGGAAAATATCTTCGCACAATCCACTGTTTTTAGCCGCCAGAGTGAGCAGTTCCTGATCATAATACTTGATGCCTAATTTCTTAGCCACTGCCTGACCAATCTGTCTTCCGCCGCTGCCGCACTCTCTACCTACCGTAATAACCAGATTATCGCTCATTCCTAGTCCTCCTTCATGTTCTTACAAACAGGATTTATTTCTCCCGTTCTTCTCGTTTAGTATATCACAATTTCCTTCCAATGTACACGATGAAATTTCTTTTTTTAGGAAAATTGCACGATTCCGACTCTGAAAGCTTACAATACTATCCACACTTTTATCAGTGATATTGCGGTTAGAAAAAACGTCATACAAAAAAGAGGGTCCTCCGTACAAAACGATTCCGGTGAATCAGAATGTTTCTGTACAGAGTCCCTCTTCTTTTTTCAGCTTAACGCTTTCTTTTTATCATTTCTTCTTAGCAGCCTGCTCTTTGAAAGTGCCGATGCCCTGGATTACCAGGATAACAGCCAATACTGCCATAGCTGCGGCAAAGATCAGCTGGAACCAGTCGCCCCATGCAGCAGTGCCGGCACCGATGGCCTTGCACTTGTTGATAACGGTCATTACCAGGGAGGTCAGGGTAGCAGCCAGCATGAAGATCATAGGGAAGATGAACATCTTGTTGTTCTTGCCTACATTTCCTAACCAGGCAGCTACAGCCATCAGAGCGATACCTGCTAACAGCTGGTTGGCAGCGCCGAACAGACCCCAGATCTGGCTCAGGCTCAAACCACCCAGTACGCAACCGATGATAACCATGAATGCGGTACCGGTAAGAGGATATGCCAGAAGCTTACGGATACCGGTAGCATCCTTATAGGAAGCCTCACCCTCCTTTAAGAACAGCTCGGAGAACATGAAACGGCTCAGACGAGTACCGGTGTCCAGGGAAGTCAGTGCGAATACAGATACAGCCAGAGTCAGCAGCGCAGCTACCGTACCGTTAACGGTGGTGCCTTCTGTGCCGAACATCAAAGCGATACCTTTGGCAAATGCTACAGCAGGAGATCCAAACTCACCGCCGATGTAGCGATCGTATACCATACCTACAGCGATCAAGGATACGATACCCAGAGCGGACTCGATTAACATGGAACCATAACCGATGGCCTTGGCATCCTTCTCATTGGACAACTGCTTGGAAGAGGTACCTGTGGAAATCAGGCTGTGGAAACCGGAGCAGGCACCACAGGCTACTGTGATGAACAGAGTCGGGAACAGGTAGCTACCGCTCTTAGGAGACCAACCGGTAAAAGCAGGAATGGTAAAGTCTGCGGAACCGGTGAAAGCGGCAATGATAATACCGAATACTGCCAGGAGCATCATACCATACAGTAAGAAGCTGGACAGATAATCACGAGGCTGCAGCATAATCCATACAGGAAGTAAGGATGCTATTGTGATGTAGATACCGATGAATACGATCCATGCGGTACGACCCATAGCCAGACCTACATTCAGACCCAGAACAGTGATGATCACGATACCTACGATACCCAGAAGGGTAGCAGGCAGGGTCTTCATGCCAAACTTGGTAGTAATGATACCATAGATCACTGCCAGTACAATGAACAGTACGGAAATCATAGCTGTTGTCTGGTTGCCGGTAGGATTGGTGACGATACCGCCAGGCTCACCTGCTGCGGTATAGAATGTACCGGCTACTACGTTAACAAAGGATGCAATAACCAGGATCAATACCAGCAAAGCAAAGATGATGAACAGTGTCTGGGCTTTTTTACCCATGGTATCTTTGATAATCTCACCTACGGATTTGCCATCATGACGAACAGATGCATACAAAGAGCCGTAATCCTGAACACCGCCAAAGAAGATACCGCCGATGATACACCATAAAAATACGGGAACCCATCCAAAAATAGATGCCTGGATCGGTCCATTGATAGGGCCTGCGCCTGCGATAGAGGAGAAATGGTGACCCATAAGTACTGCAGGCTTTGCAGCAACATAGTCAACGCCATCTTCCATCCGAACGGCAGGAGTAGGTCTGCTGGGGTCTACGCCCCACTGTTTTGCCAGCCAGTTGCCATAAAATACATAGCCGATGACCAGCAAGATGATTGCACATACGATAATAAGTAATGCTGTCATAGTTTCCTCTCCTTTTGAAGTAAAATTTATGTTCTATGCGAACACAATATTGCGAATGAGTTTCTCCAGACTTTCACCCAGGCGGTTATGGATGATCTGTCCGGTAGATAACTCCAGGGCAATCAAGCGGTAGGAGCTCCACCCCTGCAGACGGTGTCGGTAGCTCCGATAATGTTTGATCCGGCGAATCTCTTCTGTGGCTTGTTCCCGGATCCGATCTGCCAGTATGATCAGAGTGATATCAGAAGAGCGGTGGTCCGGCCCCGGTACGACCTGCGCCAGTCCTCTCTCCCATGCCTGCTCATCCAAGGAACGGAGGCTTTCCTCTGTCAAATCCTCTGTCACTGCAAAATATACATACTCATGGTTTTCCTGTGCACTGATCTTTGCGGCCTTAATGAGAAAATATCCATCATCATGAACATGGAACACAGCCTCTGCCGCAAAAGGAGCTTCTACCTCCTCTTTCTTAATGTCATAATATCGTTCATAGGAATGCAATATTTTTTCCAGTACCTCTTCCCGTGTCAGGGATAGAGGGGCCTGGGTTTTCTTTCTTGTGAGTTTATTCATAGCCGGTCTCCTGCTGTTACTGTCTTTTGCGATGAATGAAAAAAATCTATCGGGGGCTGGTCAATCTCTCCACAGGCATCTTATTCTTTAATTCTTCCATCAGAATTCTGGCAGCTCTGGAGTCAGGAAGAGGAATCTCTGCCGCTTCCCCCTCTTTGGTCCAAATCACCAGGCTCTCCCCATCATAGCTGCCACTGCAGCAGCCAATCTTGGCAGGTATCTCCCGCACTCTCCGAAAACATCTGTGAACATCCGGATAAGGTATGTAATAGGTTTTTAACTGCCGACGAAAAAAAAGAAGTTGATCCCCTACTCCTATTTTTCCAATCTTATGGGCATTCTGGAACTCTGTTTTCAGTAGATTTTCATCTGCCTTAGAGGTAAGCTCATAGAATCTCATTCTCTCCTCCATCTCCCGACAGCTTGCCTGTTTTGCTTTTTCTAACTATATGTCAGCAAACATAACCTGATTTCTTTTATCCATTTTTTGTAAATTATTGTAAATATTGTCTCTACTTTTTTAAAATTGTTATGTATGATTATAGCACTATCGACAAAAAACACAAGCAAATTATAAATTTTTCGTAAACTTTCTTTCTGTTTTTTTATGTATTTTGTCAAATTTTTTCTTATATAGCAAAATCGACCTTCCGTTACCTTTCTCCAGGCAGGAAGATCGATTTCTGA
>CAYMSZ010000071.1:0-2810 GCA_964393285.1 uncultured Lachnospiraceae bacterium
GAGATGGTGGTAAAGGCCACCCTCTATCACCTGAAGATTACAGAGGTGCCTACTACCCTGAAAAAGGATGGTCGTTCCCATGCACCCCATTTGCGTTCCTTCCGGGATGGCTGGCGCCACCTGAAGTTTTTGCTGATGCACAGCCCCAACTGGCTGTTTTTATATCCGGGCATCATTTTTGTTGCCATCGGATTGATCATTCTGATGACCCTGACCTTTGGACCTTTGACCATCGGACAGGTGACCTTTGATATTCATACCATGCTTTACGGCTCGGCATTTACCATTATCGGAGCCAGCACCATTCAGTTTGCCCTCTTTACCAAGACCTATGCCAGGAACACAGGCTTTATTCCGGTAGATGAGAAGGCAGCTGCCAAAAATGCCAAATTTACAGAGGATCGGGTCATTTTAGCAGGCGTGATTCTGTTCCTGATTGGCGTCATTGCCACAGTGGTTGCTTTGGTGATATGGGGAAAAACCTCCTTTGGTGCCCTGAATCCGGAAGAAATCATGCGCATTACCATTCCGGCTCTGACAGCCATGTCAGTGGGAGTGATTATGATGTTCGGAGGCTTCTTCAACGGAATTCTGAACATTCCCCACAAATAAAAACAGCTAAAGGATAGAGTATGTCGAGAGAATATGATGACGCAACCCTCCATCGGCTCCAGAAAATCGAGCTGATGATTTTAAAGGATTTTATGGCGCTGTGCGAAAAACATCAGCTGACCTGGTTCTCTTTTGCCGGCACAGCCATTGGAGCCATCCGCCACAAGGGATTTATTCCCTGGGATGATGATATTGATGTCTGTCTTCCCAGAGAAGACTATGAGAAATTTTTAAAGCTGGCAGAGACAGAGTACCCTGGTAAATACCGCCTGATGAATGCAGAGGTAGATGAAAATTATCCCCTGACCACATCCCGCTGGATGCTCACCGGCACAAAGTTTAAAGAGATGCCCCTAAAGGATGTGAAATGTGAGCTGGGAATTTTCCTGGACATCTATGCCTTTGACAATGTGGCAGATGATGAAAAAGCATACCGCAGACAGGCCTGGGATGCCTGGTTCTGGAGCAAGGTATTGATTTTGCGCTGCCTCCCCAGACCCATGCTGCGATTCAAGGGCTGGAAGGCAAAGCTTGTGACAGCCGGATGTGTGGGAATGAATTTCTTTTTCGGCGTCTTCGGCTTGTCCAAAAAGAAGATTTATGCCAGGTGTAAAAAGGCTATGACCCGCTATAACGGTCAGAAAACCAGCCGGATCAGTTATCTTTGTGATACCGACCGATTCTGGAATACCATCGCCCTGGAGGATCTGTATCCTCTTCGCAAACTGGATTTTGAGGATATTCAGGTGAATTTTCCCAATCATGTGGAAAAATTTCTGGCACAGATGTATCCGGATTATATGACCTTGCCACCTGTGGAGAAGAGAAGAAATCATTTCCCCTATGAACTGGATTTTGGAAGCTACAAAGACGGGGAACTGTAGAACATGCAGAATAAAAGGATCCGGCGGGATGGAAGACTTATGAATAAAACGATAAAAAACCGGGTCATGGGAAACAAAACAGATCATACCCGAGATAATTTTATATGGAATGTAATCGGCAGCGTACTGTATGCGGCAGCTACCATTCTCCTGGTGAGATTTACAAAGGGAGCTGCCGGTACCGGTACCGGTGCCGATTTTAACATTGCCTTTAAGACAGGACAGATTCTGCTTACCATAGGATATTTTGAGATCCGTCCCTTTCAGGTGACAGATGTAACAGGAGAGTATACCTTTTGCGATTACTTCAGTTTCCGGATTCTCACCTGTGCCCTTATGCTCCTGGCAGGATTTCTCTTTCCTCTGGTCAAAGGGGAGCAGGGAGAACGGTTTGCCCTGTTTTTCTTGCTGTGCCTGTATAAGCTCATGGACGGCGCTGCCGATGTAATGGAAGGAGAATTTCAGAAAAACGGCCGGATGGACCTGGCTGGAAAATCAGTGGCCTTCCGTACTGTGTTTTCAGTGGCAGTGTACGGGGTAGCAGTCATGGTAACCAGGCAGGTGGTACTGTCTACCTGTCTCATGGTGGCAGCGGCAGCAGCAGGAGTGCTCCTGTTTGATGTGCCCCTGATCAGAGAATTTGCTGACCTGAGAGTATCCTTTGACAAAGATCGCATGGGAAAGCTGGTTCGTAGCACAGGGCTGTTGTTTATCGGCTCTATTTTGTGCCTGTACATTTTTAATGCGTCTAACTATGCGGTAGACGGATATTTTCAGGGAACAGATCCGGTGTCGGAGGATATTCGCTATATCTACGCCTGCCTGTTTATGCCTACCTCAGTGATCAACCTGGCCAGCGGCTTTTTGTTTAAACCCATTCTCACTACCATGGCAGAGGATTTTGCCTCCAAAAGATATGAGAAGTTTGCCGGTGTGCTGGGAAAGCTGCTTTTAGGCGTAGGCGGTATCACAGTGGCCTGTCTCATAGGCGGGGCCTGGCTGGGCTTGCCGGCACTTTCCCTGGTATACGGATATGACCTTGCCGGGTATTTGACAGAATTGGAGATACTGATTCTGGGAGGCGGATTTAATGCAGCCGGAATCATTTTGTACTATGCCATGACGGTAATGCGCAAGCAGCGGGATATTCTGGCCTCCTACTGTATGGTGGCAGTTGCTACGCTGGCAGTCAGCACCTGGGCGGTGGCCCGATGGGGACTTATGGGAGCCGCCCTGTCCTATTGCGGCCTTATGGCATTGCAGACCCTGATATTTGGAGGAATGACCTGGTTCCATTATTCCGGAGAGAAGAGA
>CAYMSZ010000071.1:2910-5951 GCA_964393285.1 uncultured Lachnospiraceae bacterium
CAGGTAGGAGAAAGATCGTATGACCATGACACAGACGGTATCAACAGCAGAAAAAAATGGGAATCAGCAGGATGCCAATCAGAAAGGCACCAATCAGAAGGGCACCAATCAGGACCCCATCCTGGAAAGTCAGCCCACAGTGGAGCTGCTGGTTCCTGTCTACCATCCCGGAAAAGAGCTGATCAGACTCCTGGTACGGATGACCGGCCAGAGCTATCCCCTGACCAAAGCCCATCTTCTGGTGACAGCAGAGACAGAAGAATACGAAGAGATTGTAAAAAAATATACAGCTGTCTGGAATCGTGCCATCCAAAAGGGTAAGGCAAAGCTTTGTTTTACCAGAATTTCTCCGGAGGAATTTGACCACGGCGGCACCAGGCACAGAGGAGCCATGGAAAGTCAGGCGGACTTGTTGCTTTTTATGACCCAGGATGCCGTACCGGCAGATGAGTACCTGGTGGAGAAGCTGGTAAAAGCCATTAGTCAGAACCACCGGAATCTGGAGGTGGCAGCGGCATATGCCAGACAGCTTCCCAACCAATCCTGCAATCTCATAGAGAGATATACACGAAACTTTAATTATCCTGAAAAAAATTGTGTAAAAACCAGGGAAGATTTGCCCAGACTGGGGATAAAAACCTATTTTTGCTCCAATGTATGCGCCATGTACCGCAGAGATGTCTATGAGGAATTAGGAGGCTTCCCTGTCCACACGATTTTCAATGAGGATATGATCTATGGGGCAAGGCTGATTCAGGCCGGCTTTGGAATCGCCTATGTGGCAGATGCCAGAGTGATTCATTCCCATAATTACAGCGCCATACAGCAGTTCCATCGAAATTTTGATCTGGCAGTATCTCAGGCAGATCATCCGGAAATCTTCAAGGAAGTTCCCTCTGAAGGAGAGGGAATCCGCATGATCCTACAGACCACAAAGCATTTGTGCCAAACCGGAAAGGCATATCTGGTACCCAAATTGATCTATCAGTCCGGCTGGAAGTATTTGGGCTACCTTCTTGGAAAGCATTACCGTAGTCTGCCTGAAAAAATGATTCAAAAGTGCACCATGAATCCGGGATATTGGGAGAATAGAAATATATGAAACACAAAGACACCAATCATACATTTGCAGTTTGCGCATATCAGGATTCCCCTTATCTGGAGAAATGCCTGCGTTCCCTGGTAGAGCAGGAAGTGCCTACCAATATTATTCTTTGTACCTCTACCCCCAGTCCTTATATTCAGAACCTGGCCGACTGGTACGATATCCCTGTGTATGTGAGAGAGGGAAAAAGCGATATCCAGGATGACTGGAACTTTGCCTACGATATGGCAAAAACCCAATATGTGACCATTGCACATCAGGACGATGTCTATATGCCGGATTATACGAAGGTGTTATTCCGTAAAATCAAAAAGTATAAGGACATGTCCATTTTCTTTTGCCATTATATCACTTTGGAAGGAACCAAGCCCAATCCCAAAGCCGGCACAGCCAGAGTAAAGAGACTGCTGTGTCAGCCGGTTTCCTTCACATGGCTGGCAGACCGGAAATGGCTGAAAAAAAGCTGTCTCTGTCTGGGAAATGGGATATCCTGTCCCATGGTGACCTACAATAAGAATATTGTGGGACAGACCATCTTTCAGTCAAAACTGAAATATGCCCTGGACTGGGAAATGTTTTATAAGATTGCAGAAAAGCCGGGGCGCTTTGTCTATGTAAAGGAGCCTCATGGATATTATCGGGTTCATGGAGGCGCCACCAGCGCCAGATTTATTCAGGAAATGAGCCGGAGAAAAGAGGCAGAAGATACGGAAATGTTTCGTCATTTCTGGCCAGGCTGGCTGACAAAGCTGATTATGATATTCTATAAAAAATCCTATCAGGCGTACAAATGATGTTGAAAGGCGATTATTGAAGAGACTATGGATATACAGCAGAGATGTAGCATAATACTGGGAGTAGCGATGCTTGCCTATCTGGCAGGCTTGTTGGTGTACTTTTCTCTCAGAAAATCCTCAAAAAAAGACGAAGGATTCTCCTGTTTGCCCGGCCTGTACGTAGTGACGGTATTATTCTGGGGAGTCCTCTATTCTCTGGTGTTCATTCCCTTTACGGCTCCTGATGAGTATGCTCATTTTTCTACGGCCTACCGGATATCCAATGTCCTTCTGGGTCAGGAGGCTGTCAATGAGGAAGGCCTGGTGCTGGTGCGGGAGGACGATGCCAGGACTTTGTCCATCTCATTAGATGCAGAAGCCTACGAAGATGTCTACAGCCGCTTCTTTGAAAAAAATGAAAATCAGGAGCAAATGGGATACGGATATGCTGCCATGGAGGTGGCAAATCATGCTTATATCCCCCAGGCTATAGGCATTACCATAGGGCGGATCTGCTCCCTGGGACAGATTCCCACCATCTATCTGGGGAGACTTTGCAACCTGCTCTTTTTTGTGCTATGCGGGTATCTGGCCATTTGCCTGGCTCCCTTTGGCAAACTGGCTTTCTTTGGCGTTTCTGTCCTGCCTATGACCCTGGAGCTGGTATCCTCCCTTTCCTACGACAGCTTTGCCATAGCCCTGGCCATGTTGTTTACCGCTTATGTCATGCATCTCATCTGGAAAGTACCAAAGGTGGGAGGAAAGCAGCTTCTCATCTTAGGAATCCTTCTGGCCCTTCTGGCCCCCTGCAAGATGGTCTACATCCCTTTGGCCCTTCTGTGCTTTTTGATCCCCCCAGAGAAATTTGGTTCGAAAAAACGGTTCTGGATAGGAGCGGCCCTGGTGGCAGTGATGATGGCAGGAGGCATTCTCCTGGTCAATCTCGATAAAATACTGGTATACGTAAAAGAAACAGAGGAAACCGTTGACTGGGCAGATGCAGCTGCCGGATACAGTATCTCCTATGTAATGTCCCATCCCCTGCAGGTTCTGGGAGTTCTGGGACGAACGATCATTCAGAAAGGACCCACCTATGTCTCCACCATGCTGGGAGGGACACTGGGATGGCTGGAATATCGGATCAATCCTGTGATAACCGT
>CAYMSZ010000071.1:6051-8376 GCA_964393285.1 uncultured Lachnospiraceae bacterium
GAAGGGGTACAGGGAAGATACTTCCTGCCTATATTGCCCCTGGCTCTCATGACATTACCTAACGGGTATGTCCGGGTAGGAGGGGGATCCACAGGCAGTGCCACAGGATATCAGGCAGAACAAATAGAACGCATTTTGGTGACAGGATATGCCATTGCAAACGGTTTTGTGCTGTATGGAATCCTGGCGACTCTGTAAAGAAAATAAATGAAAAGAAAGGCAATTAAAAGAAAAATGGCGAAAAGAAAGCCCTTACATGAATGCAATTCAAAGGAAACCCCTTTAAAGGGAAGCGACAAGGGTCAAAAGAACAGAAAACAGAAAATGAGCCTGTGGCTGCTTCTCCTGTGGATTGCTTTTATTGTGGCAGCAGGATTTCTGGTGGATGTATTCTGCCAGAGAAAGGTGATCACCCTTCCTGAGGAAGAACAAGGGGAATTTGAGCTGTCCTGGGAAGAGGATGGGATGACAGATGTTACGGCAGAAATTTCTCAGGAGGGAACCTCGTATCTGGTGACAGAAAAAGGGGGAATTACCCGTTTTCATCTCAATGACCGATATGTGGACAAGCTTCAGATTACCTATGACAGTGATCAGATGGTGGCAGCAACCTGGTATGTATGGGAGGAAGGCGCCGATACACCCATCTGTATCGAGGATCTGAACAGTGTATTGATCCAATCCACTACAGTCAAGCTGGATATGGTGGTAAACCGAATTGAGATTCAGTGGTCTGTGGAAAAGATCGAGGAGGAAGAATCTCCGGAAGACCAGGTAGAGACCACAGAGGATGATACGGCAGGAGAAGCTTCAACAGAAGAAGCTTCCGCAGAAGATTCTTTGGGGAATATGGCTCAGATCCGGTTAAAAACCGCAGTGATTTTGAATCGATATGTGAGAAACTGGTTCCGGATTCTCTTTGTCTGGGCCATTCTTGGATTGGCAACTTTCTTAGGTTTGGGAAGAAAATGGATTGGCACCCACATGGCAGCAGCCTACCTGGTAACGGCATTGACCACAGGAACGGTCATGATTCTTATGCTGCCCTCCAATAAAGTAAGCTGGGATGAGGAAATGCATTTCTTCCATGCCTACTGCGTCTCTCATTTTGGAACGGAGGTACAGACCAACGATATTCTGGAACAGCTATTTGTAGCATCTGAGGAAAACTGGCCCTACAGCCTGCCTG
Source organism: uncultured Lachnospiraceae bacterium (assembly GCA_964393285.1). Taxonomy (GTDB): domain Bacteria; phylum Bacillota; class Clostridia; order Lachnospirales; family Lachnospiraceae; genus RGIG7193. The sequence goes on from CAYMSZ010000071.1 coordinate 7,241, forward strand.
CAAACCTGGAAGAACGGCAGGAAATGAACGCCTCCCTGAATGCCCGCATGGCCACAGAAGAATATGTATACAGCAGAGGTCATGCCCTGGCCGGAATCTACACGCTGGCATACATCCCTCAGGCCATAGGACTGCGCATAGGCTTCCTTCTTCATTTGCCATTTACCGTAACCTATCAGTTAGGTCGGTGGTGTGGACTGTTGGCCTTTGCCCTTATTTTTGCCTGGGCCATTGATAAAATACCAAAGGGAAAAGCCCTTCTTGCCATGCTGGGCTTGCTGCCTACGCCTTTGTTTTTGATGTCAGCCTATTCCTATGATCCCTTTATTACGGCACTCTTTGCCCTGGGATTTGCCTGCTTTATGGATGAGTATGTAAACTGGCAGCGGAAGATGACCTGGCCCGGATTTTTACAGATGGCAGGCTGCTTTGCCATAGGAGCCACAGCGAAGGCCCTTTATATCCCTATGATTTTAGTGATTTTCCTCCTTCCTCATGAAAAGTTCAGAGACCGGAGACAGGAATATCTGATGAAAGGTCTGGTGTTGGCCGGATTTATAATAGGAATGGCATCCTTTGTTCTGCCGGAAGTGATTTCACCGGATGAGGTGGGAGACGTCAGAGGCGGGGATACCAGTGATGTGGGGCAGATCGGATATATTCTGGGAGACATTCCCGGTTTCCTGGAACTGATTCTTTCCTCTATTCTGGTGACACTGCCGGGATACCTCTTTGGAACGGAAGTGTTCGGAAGCATGGCGTATCTCCGGATCGGAATGATGGAAATCGCCATTCCCCTGCTGGTATTCTTTGTGTTGCTGTGTGAGGATAAGCATATCCCCTGTAAAAAAGGAAAACTGGACTGGCAAGCCCGAACATGGATACTGGTGTTGTGCGGAGCTATCATTGGTATGGTGTGGCTGGCCATGTACCTGGCCTTTACGCCGGTAGGATCCAAGGTGATTAACGGCGTTCAGGCGAGATACTATCTGCCCCTGCTATTGCCCATTTATCTGTGCATCTGTCCGGAAACGCTGCAGATTCAGATGAAAAAAGAATGGTTATACCTGTTTACGTTGGCAGGCAGCAGTGCCATTACCCTGACCACCATAGGAATAGCGGTTCTTAGCCTGTGC
>CAYMSZ010000072.1:0-8368 GCA_964393285.1 uncultured Lachnospiraceae bacterium
CCATGGCCAGACAGGGCGGCATTGGAATGATTCACAAGAATATGTCCATTGAGCAGCAGGCAGAAGAAGTGGATATGGTAAAGCGCTCTGAGAATGGTGTCATTACAGATCCTTTCTCTCTGTCCCCCAATCATACCCTGAGAGATGCCGATGAGCTGATGAAGAAATATCGCATCTCCGGCGTTCCCATTACAGAGGGCAAGAAGCTGGTGGGTATCATTACCAACCGTGACTTGAAGTTTGAGACAGATTTCACCAAGAAGATTTCAGAGAGCATGACCAGTGAGGGGCTGGTGACAGCCAGAGAGGGAGTGACCCTGGAAGAGGCCAAGGTCATCCTGGGCAAGGCTCGCAAGGAGAAGCTTCCTATTGTAAACGAAGAAGGCGAATTAAAGGGCCTGATTACGGTAAAGGACATTGACAAGCAGATCAAGTATCCTCTGTCGGCCAAGGATTCTCAGGGTCGACTCCTGTGCGGTGCCGGCGTAGGCATTACCAAGAATATCCTGGAACGAGTGGATGCCCTGGTGAAGGCCAAGGTAGATGTCATTGTCATCGACTCTGCGCATGGTCACTCTGCTAATATCCTGCGTACGGTTCGTGAGGTAAAGGCAGCTTATCCGAACCTGCCTGTTATTGCAGGTAATGTAGCTACAGGCGAGGCCACCAAGGCTCTCATTGAGGCCGGAGCAGACTGTGTTAAGGTAGGCATCGGTCCCGGTTCCATCTGTACCACCCGTATCGTAGCCGGTATCGGTGTCCCGCAGATCACTGCAATTATGGATTGCTATGAGGTGGCCAAGGCTTACGATATCCCCATTATCGCAGACGGCGGTATCAAATTCTCCGGTGATGTGACCAAGGCCATTGCAGCCGGTGCCAATGTGGTTATGATGGGTAGCCTTTTAGCCGGATGCGACGAAGCCCCCGGTGAGTATGAGATCTTCCAGGGACGGAAGTATAAAGTATATCGTGGTATGGGTTCCATTGCCGCTATGGAAAACGGCAGCAAGGATCGTTACTTCCAGTCCGATGCCCGCAAGCTGGTACCGGAAGGCGTAGAAGGCCGTGTGGCTTATAAGGGCTCTGTAGAAGATACGGTATTCCAGCTGCTGGGCGGTCTCCGCTCCGGCATGGGTTACTGCGGTGCACCGGATATTGAGACATTAAAGGAGAATGGACAGTTCATTAAGATTTCCTCCGCAGCCCTGCGAGAGAGCCATCCTCATGATATTCATATCACCAAGGAAGCACCGAACTATTCATCCGACCGTACAGATTGATGATTCAAAACAGATGAACCAAAACAGATGAAAAAGATAAGAAGCTGTGGTATTCTAAAGGGGAGTACCGCAGCTTTTTTGTGACAGCTGGAAATTTGAGACTATGCAGCTGCGGCAGACCTTTAGGAAAGAGATGGATGGAATGAAAGAAAAAGTTTTGATATTTGGATTAGAAGATAAGGATACGATGACAAAGATGCAGAGAGTGCTGCTTTTACAGAAGGTAGGACTTCGCAAAATCGAACCCACAGATTATGAGCAGACCGTAGGCAGTCTGGCAGGAATCACAGGGATGGAAGTCAGTGATAGGTCCTATGAAGGAGATCCTTTTCCGGCTCCTATGATGATCTTCTGCATGGGGCAGCAGAAGATGTATCGCCTGTTGGATGGGTTTCGCAAGGCAGGTGTTCCTTCTGTTGATTACAAGGCGATCCTGACTCCTACCAACAGTCAGTGGACACCCATACAGCTGTACGGAGAACTGGAGAAGGAGCATCAGGCCATGCATGGCATAGGAAAATGACAGGTAAAAAAATCCCTTGCCGAAAATATTTATAAACATAGATTTGACGGAGAAATGGAAAAGCAGTATGATAGGGATAATAAAAAAATACAGGAGGGTAACAAATGCTTATTAAAAATGGTTTGATTCATGATGCCATCCACGAAGAGGCTTTTATCGGAGATATCCTCATTGATGGCGGCAAGATTACAGCAATCGGAGCAAATCTGACAGCACCGGAAGGCACAGAGATAGTGGATGCAGAAGGTCTGCAGGTGTATCCCGGATTTGTAGAGGCCCATGGCCATATTGGTCTGGACGGCTACGGAATCGGCTTTGAGGGAATGGATTATAATGAGATGGGAGACTACTGCACCCCTCATTTGAGAGGTCTGGAGGGCATCAAGGCCATGGACCCTGCATTCCAGCAGGCAGCAGATGCAGGCGTTACCTCTGTCTGTGTTGGCCCCGGCAGTGCCAATGTACTGGGAGGCACCTTTGTAGCCATTAAGACCATTGGTAAGCGGGTAGACAAGATGGTAATTAAGGACCCTGTGGCAATGAAGTGTGCCTTTGGTGAGAACCCGAAGAGATGCTACAAGGACAAGGGCAATATGACCAGAATGTCCACCTCGGCTCATCTGCGGGAAATGCTCATGAAGGCCAAGGAGTACGGAGCCAAGAAGGCAGCTGCAGGAGATGATATCACCAAGCGTCCTCCCTATGATATGAAAATGGAGGCCTTGCAGCCGGTATTGAATCGGGAAATTCCTCTGAAGGCCCATGCTCATGCTACCGATGATATTTTTGATGCCATCCGCATTGCCAGAGAGTTTGATGTAAAGCTGACACTGGAGCATGTGACAGAAGGACATCTGATTGTAGAGGAGCTGGCAGAGGAGAAGGATGTGCCCATGGCAGTAGGACCGTCTTTGACCAATGCCTCCAAGTTTGAGTTAAAGAATAAGAGCTGGACAACTCCCGGCGTACTGGATGCAGCAGGATGCCATGTATCTATTATTACAGACTCCCCTGTAATTCCTCAGCAGTATCTGCCTCTGTGCGCAGGACTGGCTGTGCAGGCAGGAATGGATCCTTTCCATGCACTTCAGGCTATCACCATCCATCCGGCAGAGCATATCGGCATTGCAGATCGGGTAGGTTCCCTGGAAGTAGGCAAGGATGGCGATGTGGTAATCACTGACGGCAATCCCATGGAGATAACCACCAATGTAAAGTATGTCTTCATCGAAGGCAAGAGTGTAAAATCCTGCTGATTGAAAAATAAAAAAGATAGGAAGGGCTCTGGATAATACGGAGCCTTTCTTTCTGTCAGGAACAGGGAAACCGACAGGAAGCAAAACAGGAAGCAGAGAAAGAAAACGAGGGCAGACGGATGTACCGAATTTTGATGGTAGAAGATGATTTTTCCATGGCACAGACCATGGCAAGACAGATTGAGGCATGGGGAAATGAAGTAAAAGCTGTATCGGATTTTCAACATGTCATGGAGGAATTCGAAGCCTATGATCCTCACCTGGTATTGCTGGATATCATGTTGCCCTTTTTTAATGGCTATCATTGGTGCACAGAAATCCGGAAACGCTCCAATGTGCCTGTGATTTTCCTTTCGTCAGCCTCTGATAACATGAATGTTGTCATGGCGATGAATATGGGCGGAGATGATTTTATCCCCAAGCCTGCAGATCCCAGCGTCATGATGGCTAAAATACAGGCAGTTCTGCGACGGGCGTATGACATGACGGGAACCACAGCGTTTTTAGAACATCGGGGAGCCATTCTGAATCTAAACGATACCACCCTGTCCTATCAGGGGGAACGACTGGAACTGACGAAAAATGAATATCGGATTCTTCGTACCCTGTTGGAAAATAAGGGGAAAGTGGTAAGCCGGGATACCCTGATGACGAAATTGTGGGAAGACGACAGCTATGTAGAGGAAAATACTCTGACCGTCAATGTGAACCGTTTGCGGAAAAAACTGGAACAGGCAGGATTGACAGAATTCATCACCACAAAGGTGGGAAGCGGATATATTGTTTCGTGAGGAAAGCTATGGATACCGGATATACCAGAAGACAGTTATTAGGCAGATACATCAAAGAACAAAGAAGCAAAGGAGGAGCCTTTGCTTTCTTTCTTTTGGTGTTTTGGATCATATTTCTCCTGTATGACCTGGAGAAAGAGGCATTTCTTTATGCCAGCGGACTGTGCCTTTGCATCGCCGCTATCTTTTTTATTACCGGATTTTTTCACTATGTCAGAATGTACAGAGAGTGGAGCCGTCTCAGCAGGGATGAAAGTCTGGTCTGGGAAGGGCTTCCTGCGCCTGCTACATTGGCGGAAGAAGAGCATCAGGCCCTGCTTCACACTCTGGAGGAGGAATATCGCAGCCATTTGACCAGGTGGCAGAAGGAAAAACAGGAAGGTCTGGATTACTACACCACATGGGTGCATCAGATCAAAACCCCTATCGCCGTCATGCGTATGATTCTGGAAAGGGAAGATACGGAGGAGAACAGGGAGCTAAAGGCAGAGCTTTTTCGCATCGAACAGTATGTGGAGATGGTACTGTCCTATATCCGTCTGGGCAGTGATCAGACGGACTTTGTCATACAGACCTATGATCTGGATTCCATCATCCGCCAGGTCATCAGAAAATATGCGCCTCAGCTTGTCCGCAATCGGATCTGCCTGGTCTATGAGCCTGTGTCCTGCCAGGTTCTGACAGATGAAAAATGGCTGTCATTCATTCTGGAGCAGCTGTTATCCAACGCTGTAAAATATGCACCCCAGGGTACCATTACCATCACCCTGCAGGAAAATGAGGTTTTATCCATATCCGATACCGGAATCGGCATTGCCCCGGAGGATTTGCCTCGAATTTTTGAAAAAGGGTTTACCGGTTTTAATGGCAGGGCTAATCAGAAAGCCACAGGCCTTGGTCTGTATCTGTGTAAGCAGACGGCAGACAAGCTGGGAATTGGGATTCGGGCTACATCCCAGCCAGGCAAGGGGAGTACCTTTATGCTGGAACTCCACAGGGAGCCATTCCAGGTGGAATAAGAAACACCTTACAAAAATGTCACATAAGACAGCCGAAATGTCACAGGATTCGATGTCGGACAGATCGGCTGTTTTGTTATACTGAGGACACAAAATAAGGAGGTCATCATATGGCATTACTGGAAGTTTACAGTGTAAAAAAGATTTATAAAACCAGGCTGGGAGGCAGTCCGGTGCAGGCCCTTACCAATGTGTCCTTTTCGGTAGAGCAAGGAGAATACGTGGCGATTATGGGAGAAAGTGGTTCCGGCAAGACCACCCTGCTAAACATTCTGGCAGCATTGGACAAGCCTACGGAAGGACAGGTAAAGCTGGAGGGAAAGGACCTTTCTTCCATCCGGGAAGGGGAGATTGCAGCCTTTCGCAGGGAGAATCTGGGATTTGTATTTCAGGACTTTAATTTATTAGATACTTTTAATTTACAGGACAATATCTTCTTACCTATGGTTCTGGCAAACAGACCGATCAAGGAAATGTGGGAGAGACTTCGCCCTATTGCAAAAAAGCTGGGAATTCAAAGCATTCTGACCAAATATCCCTATGAGGTTTCCGGTGGTCAGAAGCAGCGGGCAGCAGTGGCCAGAGCGCTGATCACCAACCCGAAGCTGGTCCTGGCAGATGAGCCTACGGGAGCTTTGGATTCCAAGTCTACAGATGACTTGCTGGAGGTGTTTCGCCAGATCCATGAGGAAGGACAGACCATTGTTATGGTCACCCATTCCACCAAGGCAGCCAGCCACGCCAGCCGGGTGTTGTTCATCAAAGACGGTCATCTGTTCCATCAGATTTACCGGGGCAACAGTACCAACGATCAGTTCTACCAAAAAATATCCGATACCCTGACTCTCTTAGCCACAGGAGGGAATGCCTGATGAAAATGGGATTTTATTGCCGTCTGGCAGGGAACAATATGAAGCGAAACAGAGCCTTGTATCTGCCGAATCTTCTGGCCGGTATGGGCCTGGCAATGGTTTTTTTTATTGTCCTGACTTTATCGATGGATAATCGGCTCAATGAGGTCAAGGGAGGAAGATATCTGAGTTCTATTATGCCCTATGGGGTCGTGGTGATAGCCATCCTGTCCCTGATTTTACTGCTGTATATCAACAGCTTTCTTATGAAACAGAGAAAACGGGAATTCGGTTTGTATAATGTTCTGGGAATGGAAAAAAGGCATATCAGCCGAATTCTTTTTTGGGAAACAGGCATTTCCTGTATACTGGTTGTCCTGGGCGGTCTGGTAGCAGGAGTTCTTTGCTATAAATTATGTGCCCTGTTTATTTGCAGACTTTTGGGAGTGGACAGCGTTCTGGGCTTTTATCATATTTCTCCCAAAAACACGATTCCTACTGCATTGTTTTTTACAGGAATCTATCTGTTGAATTTTTTCTATAACCAGCTTAGCATCCTGCGGTTGCATCCTACCCAGCTGTTGCAGAGTACCCAGGCAGGAGAGAAAGAACCTGGAGTAAAATGGCTTCTTTTGATCATTGGGCTGGGGACACTGATAGCAGGCTATTATATTTCTCTGGTCACAAAACAGCCCTTGCAAGCCATTTCCAAGTTCTTTCTGGCAGTAATATTAGTGGTCATCGGAACCTACTGTCTCTTTATTACCGGCAGTACAGCTGCTCTGAAGGGCTTGAAGAAGTGGTCTGCCTTCTATTATCAGAAGCACCATATGATAGCAGTATCCGGTCTGCTTTATCGTATGAAACAAAATGCCGTAGGCCTGGCCTCCATTACCATTTTGGCAACAATGGTATTGGTGATGGTCTCCACCACTGTCAGTATGTATGCCGGAATCGGAGATACCATCAAAAGACAGTATTCTCACCAGCTTACCTTGTCAGCCTTTTATTACAGAACGCCAGAAGAAACAGAAGAGAATGAGACAGAAGAAAAGGGAATAGAAGAAAAAGAGACAGTGGTGATTCCTGTGGAAGAATTGCTGCAGGTCGTTTCAGCGGCAGCCGAAGAACAGGGATTCACCATATCTGATACCGAAAATCAACGATACCTTGCCTTTGCCGTCTGCCAGGAAGAAGACGGTTTTCTCCTGGATCGGTCTCAGGTCAATGCCATAGAAGGTATCATGGAATGTTTTTTTATGACGGCAGAGGACTACCAGGCATTGACAGGACAAACAGTGGAACTGGAGGAAGGAGAGGTAGCAGTCTACGGATTATCCGGAAATACCGGGAAGATTCCCGAAGTATTCACCCTGGGAGGACAGGAGTACATCTGCGGGATTACATTGGAGGAATTCCCGATTTCTATGTCGGAATATCAGATTGTAGATTGCTACGGCATTGTAGTAAAGGATGAAGAGACCTTCCAATCCATATATGAATTGCAGAAAGAAGCCTATGGATTAAATGCCTCAAACATTTCAGATGCGCTGGTTCTGGATTTCTCTGAAGAAGGAAAAGTGGCGGAAAACTATGATGCATTTTATGAGAGTCTTCGCAGTAACATGCATGAGTATGTAAATGCACAGCAGGGAGCTACCGGCGGCTATGGTATGACAGTGGACAGCAAATGGGATGCCCTGGAGTATTTGTATGGAATGTATGGAACGCTGCTGTTTCTGGGACTGATCCTTTCTCTGGTATTTTTGTTTGCTACCGCACTTATCATTTACTATAAGCAGATATCGGAAGGCTATGAGGACAGACAACGATTCCATATCCTGGAGAAGGTAGGCATGAGCCCCACTGAGATAAAGGGAGCCATACGCAGCCAGATCTTGCTGGTGTTTTTCCTGCCGTTAGTGGTGGCAGCCATGCACACAGCCTTTGCCTTTCCGATTTTGACCAGACTGCTGAGAATTCTCTTCCAGTCGGATCAGATACTATTTTTAAAATGTCTCATAGGCTCTCTGGGAGCTTTTGCCGCCCTGTATGTGTTGATCTATAGCCTGACTGCCAGGACATACTATGAAATTGTTAGGAAATAAAAACCAAAATATTCCTATAAATAATAGGTTGAATTTATCCTACAATCTGTTATACTATAAGTAGATACAGATTTGGAGGTGGTATCATGACAATAGACACAAATGCAATGGTTTCGATTACGGAGGCAAACCAGAATTTTTCAAAGGTGGCAAGGATTGTGGATGAATTAGGCAACGCTGTCATTTTAAAAAACAATACACCGAGGTATCTTGTAATTGATTTTAGTAAGGTTGAAAAGGAGAGCATTGCTTCCGATGAGGATGTAATGAGTATTTCCAAACGCATTATGGCACAGAATAAAGAAGCATATGAGGTGCTTGCCAAATGATAAGACTGACAAAACAGCAGATTTTGATGCTTCATAGTCAGCTACTTCAAGAAACAGGCGGCAGTAATGGAGTTCGTGATGAAAAACTTCTGGAATCTGCGTTGGAAACACCCTTCCAGTCTTTTGGAGGGGAGGAATTGTATCCAAGCACACAGGCGAAGGCTGCCAGGTTATGCTATGGACTTGTTAAAAATCATGCGATGGTGGA
>CAYMSZ010000073.1:0-6369 GCA_964393285.1 uncultured Lachnospiraceae bacterium
GCTGGACATCCAGTGGATGTCCGTTTAGCACCGACCGGAGCGGAGCGTAGATTGCGTAGCAATGAAGCAATACATGGCATCAATTGGGGGCAAAATACCTTTTGACCCCAACAACATTTTTATTGAAACACAGAGGAACATGAGGAGGACCGATCATGCCGGTAAAGTATGTATTTGTAACTGGCGGTGTTGTTTCCGGATTAGGAAAAGGTATTACCGCTGCATCCCTTGGCCGTCTGCTGAAGGCCAGAGGTTATTCTGTCACCATGCAGAAATTTGATCCCTATATCAATATCGATCCTGGTACTATGAACCCTGTACAGCACGGGGAAGTTTTTGTTACCGACGACGGAGCAGAGACAGATTTGGATCTGGGTCACTATGAGAGATTTATCGACGAAAGTCTGACAAAGAACTCCAATGTCACCACCGGTAAAGTGTACTGGACTGTTCTCTCAAGAGAGCGCAGAGGTGATTACGGCGGAGGCACTGTACAGGTTATCCCCCATATCACCAACGAGATCAAGAACCGTTTCTACCGCAACTATTCCAACGAAAATAATGATAAGACGGAGGTTGCCATTATCGAGGTAGGCGGTACCGTAGGCGATATCGAAAGCCAGCCTTTCCTGGAGGCCATCCGTCAGTTCCAGCACGATGTAGGTAAGGAGAACACCTGTCTGATTCATGTGACTCTGATTCCCTATCTGAAAGCCTCCGGTGAAATGAAGACCAAGCCCACTCAGGCCAGTGTAAAGGGAATGCAGGGACTGGGACTCCAGCCTGATATTCTGGTATGTCGTACCGAATATCCTCTGGATGCCCATATGCGGGAGAAGATCAGCCTGTTCTGTAATGTGCCGACTTCCCATGTACTGCAGAATCTGGACTGCGAGGTGCTTTATGAGGTTCCTCTGGAGATGGAGGAGGAGCGTCTGGCTCAGTGTGCCTGTGAGACTCTGCACATGCCTTGTCCGGAGCCGGATCTGGATGAGTGGAGAGGAATGATCGATGCCTGGAAGCATCCTCTTCATGAAGTTACCGTAGGTCTGGTAGGCAAATATATTTCTCTTCACGATGCCTATATCAGTGTCGTAGAGGCCCTGAAGCATGGTGGTGTGGCAAACCGCACTACTGTCCACATTAAGTGGATTGATTCTGAGACCGTAGATGAGGATACCGTAGCGAAGTATTTGTCCGATGTAGACGGAATCCTGGTACCCGGCGGTTTTGGTGACCGTGGCGTGGAGGGTAAGATCTGTGCCATTCGCTATGCCAGAGAGCATAAGATTCCTTTCCTGGGTCTGTGTCTGGGTATGCAGATGGCCATTGTAGAGTTTGCCCGTCATGTAGTAGGATATGCAGATGCTCACAGCGTAGAGCTGAATCCTGCCACCACTCATCCTGTCATCCATCTGATGCCGGATCAGGATGGTATCGAAGATATCGGTGGTACCTTACGTCTGGGTTCTTATCCCTGCGTATTAAGCCATGACAGTCTGGCTTATCAGGTATATGGCTGCCAGGATCTGATTCATGAGCGTCATAGACATCGTTATGAAGTAAATAATGACTATCGCAAGGCTCTCATCGAACATGGTATGAAGCTGTCCGGTATTTCTCCTGACGGACGTATCGTGGAAATGTGCGAGTTGCCGGATCATCCTTGGTTCATTGGCACCCAGGGCCATCCGGAATTAAAGTCCAGACCCAATAAACCGGCTCCTCTGTTTAAGGGATTTGTGGGAGCTGCCCTGGAGTATCACAATAAGAAGGCATAAGAGGGTGTCTCAAACACCCTTCCTGTAAGAAAGAGAGTATCACGCAAAACATGGGTTTTCCCTCGAATCGTTTTGCTTAGATACTCTCTTTCTTGCATGGTGTACTCGGTTTTGAGCAGGTACTTCCTTTTTTGTTAGCGGATGTAGTCCATAGGGTCTACCGGAGTTCCCTGGTAGCGTAGTTCCAGATAGAGATTGGGGCCTTCTACTACATAATATTTGGTGGGTGCTGCTACCACTCCCAATGTTTCTCCTGTTTCTACTACCTGATTCAGGGATACCTGGATGTCTTCTAACTGTCCGTAGATGACGGTATATTCCCCTCCTAAATCCATTCCGATATAGTTTCCGATTTCTTCGTCATATCCTATGATGTTCACATATCCGGGTGCTGCCGCCAGTACCTGTGTTCCTGTCTGTGCCTGAATCAGTATCCCGGGATTGCATTTGTACTGTTTCAGGGTGGAGAAGTAGGTGGTGGTGTCCATGCTGTAATCCAGAATGATTTCTCCTTCCACAGGCCAGATCATGGTGCTGTCTTCCAGGAAGAGTAGTCCTGCTGCCTCTGCACTGGCAGGTAATTCTTCCGTTCCCTCTGCCAATGCTTCCAGGCTGGTATCTTGTTTGTTGGCATCTTGTTTCTTTTCAGAGTTAGTCCCTGATCCTTCTGTCTTTTTTGTTGTTCCCTCTGAGGGGGTCAGCGCCTGAATCTCATTTGACTGGACCGGAACCTGTAAGTTTTCTTCTACGGTTTCTTTTTCCAGGCTTTGATAATCTTCTTCTGCCTGTGCTTCCTGTGTTTCCATGGCATATTCCATTTCCGGAGTTTCTTCCTCTGATAGAGAGCCTTTTCTCATAGCCATGACACCGGCAATTGCCGTTCCTGCTACCAACAGTACCAATAGCGCTGCAAGGACAGTTCGATTTTGCAGCCAGCTTGTTATTTTATTTTTCATCACAATTATCACCTCGGTATTAGTTTGGGCGAAATTGCGAGAGTTATACAAGGTTTGCGAAACTGTTTATATGCTAAAAGAGTGTGCCTTGCAAAACACGCATCACATGCAGAAAAAGCGTATTTTGTAAAACACTCGTCACATACAGAAAGAGCGTATCTCACAAAACACTCGCTTACGCTGGAATCGTTTTGTTCCGATACGCTCTTTCTTACAGAGATACCTGTTTTATTTCGATATGTTCTTTTTTGCAGGAGTACCTGTTTTATTTCGACATATTCTTTTTTGCAGGAATACCTACTTTATTTCGCTATGTTCTTTCTTACAGAACTACCTGTCTATTTACTGCTCCAGCAGCTTCTCGATGTCAGCGATATGGGTGGCTACTGCTACCTTGTCTGCCAGCTCTTTGCAAGCTGCATAGCTGGAGGAACGGAGTTCTGCCTTTACTTCGCTGATGGCTCCGGAGGACATGGAGAACTCATCCAGACCAAAGCCTAACAGAATCTTCAGAGCCTTAGGGTCGGAAGCGAATTCACCGCACATACCTACCTTGATGCCTGCTGCATGACCGGCGTCGATGGTGCGCTTGATGTTACGCAGTACAGCGGGGGTGTAGCTGTTGTACTTGGCTGCGATCTTCTTGTTGCCACGGTCTACTGCCAGAGTGTACTGGGTCAGATCGTTGGTTCCAATGGAGAAGAAGCCTACCTTCTTGGCGAAGTCATCTGCACATACAACAGATGCAGGGGTCTCTACCATCATACCTACTACAATGTCCTTGTTGTATGCGATACCTTCTGCATCCAGTTCAGCCTTGCACTCTTCTACCAGAGCGTTAGCGGCATCCAGCTCTTCCATGCTGATGATCATGGGATACATAATGCGGATGTTACCATATGCGCTGGCACGCAGCAGAGCACGGAGCTGAGTCTTGAATACATCCTGACGATCCAGGCAAACACGGATAGCACGATAACCCAGGAAAGGATTCTCCTCCTGTCCGAAATCGAAGTAGGACAGACCCTTATCACCGCCGATGTCCAGAGTACGGATGATCAACTCCTTGCCTTCCAGGAGTTCAGCGCCCTCTTTGTATACTGCAAACTGCTCATCCTCAGTGGGGAAGTGATCATTCTCCATGTACAGGAACTCGGTACGGAACAGACCAACACCCTCTGCATGGTTAGCAATAGCAGTCTTGATATCTTCGATACCGCCTACATTGGCATACAGCTCTGCTGTCTTGCCATCTGTGGTAACAGTAGGAAGAAGAGCAATCTCAGCCAGCTCTTTTTCTCTCTTGGCAAACTTCTCAGCCTTGTCTGTGTACTCAGCCTTTGTTGCCTCATCCGGTGCCAGAATAATGATACCGGCCTTGGCATCCATGGCGATCTCGTCACCAGTCTTTACTTCAGAAAGGATGCCTTCTACACCTACCAGAGCAGGCAGACCCAGATTACGTGCCATAATGGATACATGGCTGGTTACACCGCCTTCTTCTGTGATAAAGCCGGTTACATAGTTCAAATTCATTACTGCTGTATCGGAGGGAGCCAGATCCTTTGCTACCACAATAACCTTCTCGTTGATGCTGCTCAGTGCATTGTCCTCTACGCCCTTTAACTTGCACATCAGACGCTTGCCTACATCCTTCATGTCTGCGCCACGCTCACGCATGTACTCATCTTCCATGCTGGCAAATACAGCAGCAAACATATCTACAGACTCTTCCAATGCCAGTTCTGCATTCTTCTTCTCGCCCTGGATCGCAGAGATTACCGTATCGGTCAAAGCCGGATCCTGTACCAGTTCCAGATGTGCGCCAAAGATTGCATTCTCTTCTGCCAGCACAGCCAGATCAGCCTTGGCTGCCTCAACTGCTGCCTCGTAGCGAGCTACCTCGGCGTCTACTGCACTTTCTGCAACATAGGAACGGTCCGCTGTCAGGTCAGGACGTGTTACTACATAGGCTTTGCCAATGAGAACGCCCTTGGATGCAGTTTTCTTTACATTGATTGTTTTCATAGTAGATACCCTCCAAATATTATTGTGTTTGGTTGTTTATCATAAGAGCCTAGGCTCTATAATACATAATTTTCCAGGAATACCGCTACTCCGTCTTCTTCATTGGTAGCAGTAAGGTATTTGGCAGCATTTTTTGCTTCTGCATCACCATTTTCCATGGCTACGCTAACGCCTGCTGCCTGAAGCATGGTCACATCGTTGGAGCCGTCTCCAAAGGCTACTACCTCTGCCATATCAATCCCCAACTGTCGGCACAATATCCTCAGTGCGTTGCCTTTATTGGCTTCTGCAATATTGATCTCGATATTACAATAGACGGAACTGGTCACAGACATGTCCGGAAATGCTTCTCCAATCTCCCGGATTGCCTGCTTGCGCAACTCCAGATCCTGAAAGAACAGCTGCATTTTCTGCAGGGAACCCCGTCCCACCAGAAAAGACTCCAAATCCGGAACAGGCTTTCTGGTGACCTTGTACATAGACTGCAATTCTTCAGGAATGTACTGACTCATCTGCTCATAATAAGCAGTGGAAACATAGCCCTGTCCCTCCTGGTAGCAGTCATACATGGTATGATAGCGGTGGATGAACTGAAAAAGCTCCTGACCCCGCTTCTCCGGAATCTCTGCCTGGAAGATGGTTCTTTCTTCTTTCCTGTCGTAAATTCCTCCCCCATTTACCGTAATACAGTAGCGAAGAAAAGGCAGATTCCGAATCTGCTCCGGCAAGGCAGAAAAAATTCGACCGGTAGACGGCACAAAAGCAATCCCCTGGTCTGCTGCCCGGGTGATTGCCTGCAAATTTCTGTCGCTGATCCGCTTCCTGGGGTTTAATAAAGTACCATCCAGATCAGATGCGATCAAGCGGATCTTTTGTCTCTCCATATGTCATCTCCTATTTGTCATATATTCTATTATTTTACATGGTAAGGATAAAATTGTAAAGTGTCCTGCACAAATTTCATACTTTTGTTTTTATCTTTTTTGTAAAATTTTTCACTTAGTCCGGAATTTTCTAGTCTAATTTTGAAATGAGTCTTGAATCCAGCCGCCTGATATGTTACACTAGCAGTAACGGCAGTTTCGACTGCGTGTGATGAATTCTAAGAAAGGTGAGGTAATTTCCCATGTACGAGAAAACTACTACAATCGTCAATAAGACCGGCCTGCATGCCCGTCCCGCTTCCGTATTTGTATCCGCAACCAAGGCTTACAATTCCAAGGTTACCATCAAGAACCTGACCACCGGCAAGTCTGCTGATGCAAAGTCCATTCTGATGCTGCTGACCCTGGCTCTGAGCAAGGATACTCCCGTTTCCATCTCTGCAGAAGGCGAAGATGAGGTTAAGGCTGTAGATGAGCTGGTTGCTCTGATCGAGACCGGTTTCGGCGAGGCTTAATCGCAAGTTTGATAAACCATCATGAAATAAAAAGAAGAAGCAGAAAATCTGCTTCTTCTTTTTATTTCATGATGTCACAACATACAGCCTAGAAATAACTATTTTGTAACGATTGGCTTTCCATCTGCGTCTAACAGTGGAGTGAGACCCCCTGCAAAACCAGATTTTACCCATAAATAGTTTACCCCTGTCTGTTTGTCAACAA
>CAYMSZ010000073.1:6469-8340 GCA_964393285.1 uncultured Lachnospiraceae bacterium
CCTGCAAAACCAGATTTTACCCATAAATAGTTTACCCCTGTCTGTTTGTCAACAATGATTTGTTTCAAAGCATCGTCGTCCAGCGGATTTCCTTCCTTTTCGATGATTTCAAATCTTTCTTTCACTTTCTTTAACATAATATCTTCCCCCTCAAGTTGCGATTCGGCGATATCATCTTACAGCTCTACTTTGATCTTCTCCAGATGCCAGATATCATCTACATACTGCTGGATGGTACGGTCGGAGGTGAACTTGCCGGAGTGGGCAATGTTCAGGATGGCAGCCTTGGTCCACCAGTTCTGATCTCTGTAAGCGGCATCGATCCGTCTCTGGGCATCGGCGTAGGAAGCAAAATCCTTCAGCATGAAGTAGCAATCCGGT
Organism: uncultured Lachnospiraceae bacterium; assembly: GCA_964393285.1. GTDB lineage: Bacteria > Bacillota > Clostridia > Lachnospirales > Lachnospiraceae > RGIG7193. Next base: position 6,851 of record CAYMSZ010000073.1, read on the forward strand.
CGACCGCCGCCCCAGCTGTTCAGCAGAGACTCGTAGAGTTCTCTGAACATCTCCGTATCACCATTGGAGAAGGTGCCATCGATCATCTGAGTCAGAATCTTGCGAACATCCGGATCATTGTTGTAGATCTCCATGGGATAGTATCCGCCGTTTTTCTCATAAGCCATAACCTCATCTGAGGACAGACCAAAGATAAAGGCATTCTCTGCTCCCACTTCCTCTACGATCTCTACATTGGCACCATCCATGGTACCCAGTGTCAAGGCACCGTTCAGCATAAATTTCATATTGCCGGTACCGGAGGCTTCCTTGGATGCAGTAGAAATCTGCTCGGACACATCGCTGGCAGCAAAGATGATCTCTGCATTGGACACCCGATAATCCTCAATAAATACTACCTTGATACGACCGTTTACATCCGGATCATTGTTTACCACGTCTGCCACAGAGTTGATAAACTTAATGGTCAGCTTTGCCCGACGGTAACCGGCTGCGGCCTTTGCACCAAAGATAAAGGTTCTCGGTACGATATCAATGGAGGGATTCTCCTTAATCTGATTGTACAGATATACTACATGCATAATATTCAGCAGCTGTCTCTTATACTCATGGAGACGCTTTACCTGTACATCAAAGATGGAATCGGGATTTACCTCAATGCCGTTGTGCTCCATGATATAGGCAGCCAGGCGTTCCTTATTGGCTCTCTTAATGGCTCTGAACTCTTCCTGCGCCTTGGGGTCATCGGCATACTTCTCCATCTTGACAATATCAGGCAGATTGGTGATCCAGCTGTCTCCGATCTTGTCTGTGATCCACTTCGCCTGCTTGGGATTGGCATGGAGAAGGAATCGTCTCTGGGTGATACCGTTGGTCTTGTTGTTGAACTTCTCCGGCATCATCTGATAGAACGCATTTAATTCTCTCTTTTCCAGGATCTCCGTATGAAGACGGGCTACGCCATTGACGGAGAAAGAACCTACAATGGCCAGATAAGCCATTCTCACCTGTCCGTCATAGAGGACTGCCATCTTCTCAATCTTCTCCTCATCTCCCGGATACATCTGACGAACCTCAGCGGTAAAGCGGCGGTTGATCTCGTCAATAATCTGATATACACGAGGCAGCAATCTCTGGAACAGGTCGATGGGCCACTTCTCCAATGCCTCTGCCATAATGGTATGGTTGGTATAAGCACAGGTCTTAGTGGTAATATCCCATGCTTCATCCCATTCCAGTCCTTCCTCATCAATGAGAATACGCATCAGCTCCGGCACAGTAACCGTAGGATGGGTATCATTCAACTGGAAGCATACCTTTTCATATAACTTGTGAACATCTCCGTTATGAAGATTCTTGTAACGATCTACTGCGCAGTGAACACTGGCGGAAACAAAGAAGTACTGCTGCTTCAGTCTCAGCTCTTTTCCTGCATAGTGATTGTCATTGGGATAAAGAACTTCAACAATATTCTTAGCCAGATTCTCCTG
>CAYMSZ010000074.1:0-8300 GCA_964393285.1 uncultured Lachnospiraceae bacterium
GATTTCAAAATTCCTTTGTCTATCATTTTCATTTATAACCAGCTTGTATTCTATCGCAAAATTTTATGACGCCAGAGTCAAACGGTCAAGCACATGGAGCAATACATGGCATCTGTTGCAGGCGAAGGCTATCTCTTCCAGGTTCTTTCTATAATAAAAGCAGGCAGTTTCCTCCTTGATCCTGTCAATTCGTATCCTGCCTGCTGTGTGGCATTATTTTATTTTCTTAAGCCGGGCAATTTTTCGTTCATACTGTTCCAGCTGTTCGCCTTCCTTGACACCATAATCCGTTTTCAGGCAATCCAGAATCCGTTCATAGGTAAGTATGGCGTCTTCCGGCTGGTGCCGGTTCTCATAGATCTGTGCCATAGAGCATAGGCCATCGTAGATTCTGGGACTTTCCTGCATGGTGTAGGATTTTTCATACATTTCCAGAGCCAATGCCTCTTCTCCCAGTTTTCGATACCCGTCTCCCAGAGCGCAATAGGCCTGCCATTCGTCGGGATACTCCTGTATCATCTGTTCCCAACAGGTCCTGGCTTCCTCCCTCTTGCCTTTTCCGAAGGCAACATTCCCGCAATAGAGCAGATACTGGTAATTCTTTCTGACCTGTTTCATCTGCTCTATATAGGGCATGGCCTCATCATAGCGATGGTCTGCAATCAGATTTTCAATGACAGCATATAAGCCTGAATAATTCATCGGATTCTTTTCCAGGAAATCCTTGAAAAAGCCAATGACTTCAAAGTGGTTATCGTACCATTCGTCTCCGACTACTCCGTTATTCGCCTCTAAATACGCTACCCAACCAGCTTTCTCATCCGGGTCCAGCTCCAGAACCTTCCGGGCATAATAAGATGCCAATTCATGGTCGCTGGAAGCCCTGTGATTATACATATCCGCCAGATTGCTCAGTGCCCGGATGTCCTTTGGATCGTTTTTCACTACATTTTCCAGGAAAGAGATGGCATTTTCAAAGGTCTTTTCATTGATTCTGCGTTCTGCCCAGAACATGTTTTCAATTCGCTCCATCTGTTCCTCATAGGGAATCTCAAAAAGCTCATCGATGCTGATCCCAAAAAACACTGCCAGCTTTGGCAGCAAGGAAATATCCGGCGTACTGGCTCCTGTCTCCCATTTGGAAACCGCCTGGAAGGATACCCCCAGATAGTCTGCCAGTTCTTCTTGCTTTACATGCTTTTCCTGTCGGTAATATCTGATTTGTTCTCCAATCATAGATTATCCTCAACTTTCCCTTGTATTGGAGTGGCCACCTCCTGTTTACAAGGTATACTATACCTGTCTTGTTTGGGCATTTCAATCGAGGCGTTTTCTAGTCCATTCTACCATTGGTTGAGGAATCTCATTTTGTTTAAAAGAGGTCTTCCAGCAGACTGTCTACGATTTTCTGTACTGTTCCCTCCTGGAAAGGATTGCTCAGGCCTGCTAATTTCAGCAAATCGAAATATCCCTTGCTGCCGCCTGCCTGACAGAGACGATAGTAATCTGCCCAGCAGCTCTCCCAATCCTTCTTTGCACGCCCGTAAAATTCAAAGGCACAAATCTGAGCCAGGGCATAATCTATATAATAGAAGGGGAACAGGAAAATGTGTTGTTTCTGCATCCAGAAGCCGCCTTCCTCCAGGAAGGCATGACCGTCATAATCTCTCCAGGGCAGGTAGGTTGCTTCCAGTTCATGCCACACCTGACGACGCTCCTTTGCCGTCATTTTCGGGTTTTCAAATACACGATGCTGGAATTCATCCACTGTTACCATATAAGGAATCGATTCCAGGGCATCCATCAAATGTCCATACCGATAGTCATCTGCCTTGTCACCAAAGAAGCTCTCCATATAAGGATAGCAGAAATGCTCCATACTCATAGAGTGAATCTCCGCTACTTCGCTGGTAGGGAATACCATGTCTGTAAACGGAAGGTTTCTGGAAGCAGTATATGCCTCAAATGCATGGCCAGCCTCATGGGTCAGTACATCTACATCTGCGCTGGTACCGTTAAAGTTGGAAAAAATAAAGGGAGCCTTGTATGCAGGCAGGAAGGTGCAGTATCCACCGCCACGCTTGCCGGGTTTGGTTTCCAGATCAAACAAATCATTTTCTACCATGAAGTCAAAATACTCTCCTGTTTCGGGAGAAATCTTGTGATACATTTCCTGTGCCTTGGCTACCAGCTCATCCCGATTTCCCTGAGGAACCGCATTTCCTTCCGGATACAGAAGTGCCTCGTCATAATAATGCAGCTTGTCCACACCCAGACGCTTTGCCTGCTCATCCCGAAGCTTCTGGCAAACGGGAACGATTACCTCTTTCACCTGTTTTCTGAACTTTGCCACATCTGCTGCTGTATAATCGTATCTGCCTCTGTTGAGATAGATAAAATCAATATAGGAAGCAAAGCCCAGCTTCTTTGCCATACCATCTCTCAAGGTAACCATTTTGTCATAAATTTCATCCAGCTGGCCGGAAATCTTCTCGTATAAATCTCCCCAGGCCATCATAGCTTCCTTGCGCTCTTCCCGGTCTGTGCTCTGCATATGCTTCAACAGACCGTAGAAATTGCAGGATTCCCCACGGAACTCCGTCATAGCAGATGCTGCTGCCTTGGAGTATTCCTGCTGGAGATTTGCCTCGTCTACCAGATCCTGGACAATGCACTCATCGGACAGTTTCTGACCAACCTCCATATCCTTTAACAAAAATTCGCCAAAATCTGCTGCCCACTGAGAACGGTAAGGACTTTCCAGAATCACTTTTTCTGCTTCCTTCTCCAAAAGTCCAATCTCCGGCTGCTTCTGGTTTATGTATTTAATTTCCGCTTCATAAAAGGCATCGTTGGTATCAATGGTATTGCGGATGTGAGCAAGGCTTGCCATGGTACGCCAGCCTTCTGCTCCCTTTTTATGTGCCAGGTACGCATCCTTCATCTCTTCATAGGAGGAAGCCTGTTTTAACTGCTCAATATACTTTTTTCCTTCCTCCTTTACTGCATCCAAATCCGGACGCTCATAACGCATTTCAGAAAATTTTTCCATGGGTATCTCCTCTTTTCATTTATTTTTTCATTCATTCTTTTATTTGATCCGGATGGTAAATCCGCCTTCAAATACCTGTCCTGCTTCCAGGCAATTCCCCCATTTCCGTTCTTCCCAGGTTCCGGTAAAGTTATCCGCATCTGCCAAACCATACCAGGGTTCGATGCAGACAAAGGGGGTATCATTCTTACTGCCGGACCATACTCCTACCACAGGTGCCTCATAGGTAACGGTAATATATTCTACCCCATCAGGATTCACCAATGCCACCTTTTTTACCTGGTCATCTTCCAAAATCAGAGTGCCTACATCAAACAGATGCTGACCGATTTTTGCAAAACCATGCTGGGTCTCCATGGTCTGTTTCGCCAGAAGCCCCTGATTCAACAAAGATAACGTCAACGGATCCTCCTGATAGAAATGGAGGGAATATTCACTTTTTTGCTCCTCAGGTGTCTGCGGGCACAGAAAAGCCGGATGGCCACCGATAGAAAAGTACAGGGGCTGGGTCCCACTGTTGGTCACTCTCCAAATCGTTTCCACCGTTTGCTCTCCCAGTCGATATCCGATATCCAGTGTAAACGGATACGGATAGACGGCAAGGCTCTCCTCGGATTCCGTCAGGCGGTACCAGCATTCTGTTTGAGATGCCTGCAACAGCTGAAATTCAGAATCTCTGGCAAATCCATGCTGCCCCATGAAATAGGTTTTTCCATTGAGACGATATTGTCCGTCTTTCAAGCTACCTACCAGGGGAAATAATACCGGTGCATGACGTTTCCAGTATTTCGGATCTGCATCCCATAAATATTCTTTTCCTTCCGCATTTTGGATCGACGTCATTTCTGCTCCGTGAGAATCCACCGCAACGCGGATGGTATCATTTTGTATCACTGTCTGTGCCATGTTTTCCCTCCCTTATTTTTTGTAAATCAATAAAAATTCACAGGTCAAACGGCGACTGCTATGAGACCATCAATTTTTTGTGCAAGCACAAAGTCTTGTGTCCATTTGTCCCTTGTCTCATATTATACCATGTTCTTTCTTTCAGGGGTAAAAAAAATTCCCCTTTGAGTCCATCAGGGGAGCTCTCCGGAGAATTTTCTTTTTATTTATGGTTTTTCATGATTTTGGTGTTACATTATTCTGCAGCTTCTGTTGTCTCTTCTGCAGATGTCACATGAAGAACTGCGTTCTGATAGCAGAAATCCATTACCTTTTTCAGTGTGGCATCCGCATAGCCCTGCTCTTCTACCACATCGGCACCGTAAGCATTTACAAACTCGGCCATATCTGTATATCCGGTAGAATCCATATACTCCTGAACCATCTCCAGGTAGTCTTCTTCTGTAGCAGTAATGCCCTCTTTCTGTGCGATGTAGCGATACAGGATATCGGATTTTACCTGCAGCTCTGCATTTTCCTGCAGCAGGCTGTAGAAATCATCCAGCTCATATCCGTAGTAGGAAACAAACTCTTCCAGCTCGATTCCGTAATAGGATGCATAGGTCTCGTAGCTGCTCAACATATCATTATAATATGTCTCTACATAATTTTCCGGATATCCATTGAAGGTAGTGTCTTCCAGCAGCTGGCTCCACAGAGTGTTAGAATTGATGTAATCATAATACTCTGCCTTTGCTTCTGCCAGATCCTGACGATAGGTCTCCTGGAATTCCTCCACGGTACTGCAGTCATAATCCTCCAGACTCTGTACAAACTCATCTGTCCATTCCGGAACGATCTCATCTCCCTCAATGTAATGAATCAGGACAGTAAACTGAGCAGCCACTCCTGCCTTATCCTCATCCCAGTAGTCATCCGGGAATGTAACATCTACTACGAATTCTTCTCCGCAGGGAGCACCAATCAGAGCTTCATCCAGATCTGTGATAAATCCGCTGGAACCAACTACTACCGTCTGATAGGTGGCTGTGCCGCCGTCAAAAGCAACTCCGTCTATGGTACCGCTGTAATCCATGACAATGGTATCGCCTTCCTCTGTCACCCGGTCGGTGATTTCCTCTGTCTCTGCATAGGAAGAGAGGAAGTTATCCAGCAACTGCTCAAACTCTTCGTCTGTCAGTGTAGAATCCTCCACGTCCATCTCCACGCCCTTGTAGTTTACCTCTGTGATATACTCTTCCGGATCAAAATCCTCCAGCTGGCTGGTCTGTGAGGCAGTATCTTCTGTTCCATCCACTTCGGTGCTGATGGTTGCCTCTGTGGTTTCCTGGCCAGCCTCTTCTTCGTTTTTGCTGCATGCAGCCATGCTCCAGCTCATAACACCTGCCATGAGAAGGGCCAGATACTTCTTTCCATTTCTTATTTTCATGCTATTCTCCTAACTTTTCACGGCGCGGATCACTTTTCCATGCCTATGATCTCATGCAAAGGTGCCCTTTGCAATTTCAACGTTGGTATCATATCACAAACCCTCTCAGAATGGTAGTCTTTTTTGGCTTTTGACTTGTTTTTGACTGTGGTTTCACCAAATTTTCAAATTTATCCATGTATTTCATGATGCCAGGAGTTGCCCGACAAATGCTATGAGACCATCGCCAGGTTATAAAAAACTGTTTCTCCCACATTTGTAAAATTTTTCTTAAAGTGTTTGCTTTTTATGACAAAGTGTTTTAAAGTGTTATGGTGTAGCATTAGAATCCTATGACATTTTTACAACTGTCTGAGATGATCTGATGGTTTTCCTATTATCTTTTTATTTGGAGGCATACTCACCATGATACATAAGATAAGAAAATTTCTTCATTTTTTCTTTTTTCAACCTTTCCCCAAGGTGGTCACCTGGGTCCTTTTTCCCCTGATTCCCATAGGCTCCTTTTATCTTTTGGAAGGTATGACCCACAATCCTTTTGCAGATATCAATCTCCAACTGCAGGTGTTCAGCTGGATTTTCTACCTGGCAATCTATCTGTTTTTTTATGAAATACTAGCTTCTATGCGGTGGTCCTATTCTCTGGTTACCATCCTTTTATCCCTCATCGGTGTTGCCAACCATTATGCATTGGAATTTCACAATTCCCCCATTCTCCCCTGGGATCTTCGGTCCCTGAACACAGCCCTGAGCGTGGCAAACAATCAGACCTTTACTGTTACCACCTCTATGAAATGGATATTTGCCGGTTTTCTCCTTCTATTGTTTTTATCCCTTCACTGTAACTTTCATCCGAAGAAAAAGCGTCGTCGACTGATCCTTCTGGCAGGAAGCGCCCTTTTGACGGTATCCATGGCTTTTAGTGTACAGACTCAGTTTATGACCGATGTCCTGGATATCTACGAAATGCCTTTTACCCAATGGTATACCTACCGTCAGAACGGGTTTATGGTCAGCTTTTTTATGAATGCCAAATATATGAAGGTAGACAAGCCGGATCACTACAACGCAGACACTCTGGAAGCAGAATTATACGATGCCATGGATGCTTTTTCCGATTCCAGCCAGGATTCCTCCGACCAGGTCGAGAGCTCATCGGTTCTGTCCGGTAAGAAGCCCAATATCATTGTTATCATGGATGAGGCTTTCTCGGATCTTTCCGTCCTGGGGGATTTTGAAACCAATACGGACTATCTGTCCTTCTTCCGTTCTCTGAACCGCAATACCATAAGCGGCAGTCTGTATGTATCGGTTCTGGGAGGCAATACTGCCAACACAGAGTTTGAGTTTCTTACAGGTGATACCATGGCGTTTCTGCCCAATGGCAGCGTTCCTTATCAGCAATACTGTCAGTCCTCTCTTCCCTCTCTGGCAGAGAGTGCCAAAAGTCAGGGATACCGTACCATTGCCATGCATCCGTATTATGCCTCCGGCTGGAATCGTTCTTCCGTATACAACTACCTGGGATTTGATGAGACATACTTTATCGATGATTTTAAGTCCGCTTCCAGAATCCGTCAGTATGTCAGCGATGATGGCATGTTCCAAAAAATTATTTCCCTGTATCAGCAAAAAGGGGAGGAGCCTCTGTTTCTATTTGGTGTAACCATGCAAAACCATGGTTCCTACAGCAAGACCTATGACAATTTTACCAGCGATGTGACGGTTTTGGATGGCGATTATCCATGGGCAAATGCCTATCTGTCCCTTATTCGCGAGACAGATCAGGCCTACCAGAATCTGATCAATTATTTCACCTATGTGGATGAGCCCACCATTATTCTGTTTTTTGGAGATCACCAGCCGACTCTTCTGGAAAGAGGTTTCTTCAATTCTGTTATGGGACTGGATACCACACAGCTGACTCTGGAGGAATCGGTGCTTCGTTATCAAACTCCCTTCAAGCTGTGGGCAAATTTCGATATTGAAGAGGAAAGTGATGTTCAGATTTCTGCCAACTATTTAGGCTCTCTTTTGTTTGAAACAGCAGGCCTGGAGCTGTCTGATTATGAAAGTTTTCTTTCCAACCTGCGTCAGGTGCTGCCTATTATTACTGCAAATTTCTACTACGATACTGAGAATACTTTATACAGCACCAGTGACGATACCGGTAATACCTTGCCGGACTCCGCTTCCCAACTGCTAAAATTGTACTCCCGATTGCAGTATAATCACCTGTTTGATGTTTCTTCCCGGGTAAACTCCCTGTTTACCACCGGTAATTAAGGCCCTTCAGCAATGAAACAAATGATACAGGCAGCCATTTTCCTTCTGTTTTTTCATTAGAAAATTTCGGAAGAAAATGGCTGTTTCTGGAAATCAGGGGCTACGGTACCAAAAAAAATACAGGTTTTTTACCAGATTCCTCGGAAATGTCCATCTCTCATTCCGGAAAATGCCTTGTATTTTTTAAATGATTATGCTATATTAAGGGAGTTCGCAGAAGTAAAGTAATTCACATGTTATTAGAGATTTCAAGATTAACATCCATAGTATTACTCGCCCAGACTTGGAGTCTGTAATAACATGTGATTTTTTATATCCTGAGAATCAAATTTTTATATGGAGGTTCATGTCATGAACAAGGGAACAGTTAAGTGGTTCAATTCTGAGAAGGGTTATGGTTTCATCACCGGTGAGGATGGACAGGATGTATTCGTACATTTCTCTGCTATTCAGTGCGATGGCTTCAAGACTCTGGAAGAGGGCCAGGCTGTAGCTTACGATATCGTTGAGGGTGCTCGCGGTAAGCAGGCTGCTAACGTTGTAAAGCAGTAATTACGAAGATTCGAGAGAATCCCGACAGATTTTTCTGTCGGGATTTTTTTGTATGAGACAAGGGACAAATGGACA
>CAYMSZ010000075.1:0-8223 GCA_964393285.1 uncultured Lachnospiraceae bacterium
CCACTAATTGGTCATAAACTTTTCTCTTGAAATACATATGAGCCTCCCTTAACACTAACCAATTTTATGGTTTCTATTCTTGTATTTATCCTAAGTATAATACCACTTTTGCATCTCTTCAATATCTTTTCTTATCATTTTGTGCATTTCTTCAAAATTTTTATATGCAAAATAATGCATTTCTTCAAAATTTTTATATATAAAATAATGCATTTCTTCAAAATTCTTCCTGACTACAGACCCGGAATCGAGTTTCTCACACACAATGCTCCAAATCCTGTTCTGGGGTTTGGCGTTTTTCTTTGGCCGACGCCTACGGCTTTTGCTCCATTTTGAAGGTAGGCTTTTAGTTTCTCCCCGTATAAAAAAGGATCATTTCCTTTGACCATCCCCCACTCCATCATTAAAGCTGCACTTCCTGTAACAAAGGGTGTTGCAAAGGAGGTTCCTGTAACAGATACCGTTCCCTTTTGAAAGGGAATCTGTACATTGACCCCCGGCGCCACCAAATCCGGTTTGATTACATCCAGATTCCGCAGATACCCTCTGCCGGAAAAGTCGGCATAGGAATTGGTTCTGGCATCATAGGCCCCTACGGTAATGGCCCGATAGGCTGTAGACGGTATGGTAAGGGTCACACCCGGATCCGGTTCCAGAAATCGGGTTCCCCGGTTAAAAGAGCCTGCTACCGGGAGCCAACAATGGTATCTGCCATCTACGATTATTTTCGGAATCAAACGCAAGTGCCATATTCCGCTGGGCAAATACAAATCCCGGGGAAGGAAATCCAGAAAAATTTCCTGGCTGCTGCTGTAGGGAGTGGGCAATCCCCGGTAAGCCAATATTTTTGCCCCGCCTAACTCATAGCGGTTCATAAAATCCCCCTGGGTAAACATGGGGACCTCCGTTCCATCCGGCGCAATCAGGGTAATATCAAAGTCATCGGCATAGGTTTTCCACAACTGGATCTGAAACATAGATTCAAAGGGTCCAATGGACCATAAAATCTCTTTATATACATTCTTACCCGGTACAGGATTTTGCAGGATCCCGCTGCAATGCCCTGCCTCTGCCCCTTCATTTCCGCTGCCTACAATCAGATTGCAGGGGTAACTGCCTGCCAGCTCATTCATAAATGTCTCTAAAAGAGACGCTCCGTCATGAGAGCCATAATTATTCCCGAAGCTAATGTTGACTGCCACCGGTCGATTGATCTCTCTGGCAAAGGATACCACCTGATTGATTCCCCTCATCAATTCCGTTGTCCGAGGAAAAGAACGTCCTTTTGGAATGCCCATTTTTACAATAAGCAAATCACTGAGGGGAGCCACTGCTGTGGCTATGGCAGCTACCCTGGTTCCATGACCGGAGACATCTCTGCTGGGAACCGCCTCATAGGAGTTCCCGCCCTCCGTCTGTGTCAGCGCTTCGTTGATCTCTTCTCTGGTAAACACCTGATCCAGAGATTGATCCCACAGACGCAAAATTTTGCTGCTGCCGTCGGCATATAAAAATTCCGGCATGGTATAGTCAATTCCGGAATCAATAATGGCCAACAGAATTCCCTGTCCATACAGGGGATCCGAATTTTCCCCATAGACTACGGTTCTTTCTTTGCTTAATTCCTCTAACCTTTCCTGCTCTCCCTCCGGAAGACCTGCAGAAGATTCCGGTTCTCTCTGCAAAGAAGAGATGCAGGAAACATCTTTTTCCATCTGAATTTCGTCATAGACAGGTTTGGGAAGTTCGACATATTCCACCTGAGGCAATGCTGACAAAACAGGAATCTTGTCTTTTTCCGTCCAAACAATGGCGTAACCACCCCAGAGGGGCTCCACCCGGGTAGTCTGAGATACCAAAAGCTGTCCTGGATCCCCATGATAGCGGACAATGACTTCCCACTGTCCTTCTTCATCAATGCCTCCACTTAATATCCCACTCTGGGTCAGTTCCTCCTCCGTTGCCTCCAGTGCCAGGTTTAACAGCAATTCCTGTTTTTGATTTGGTTCTCTCTCCGTCATGTTTTCTGCCATTTTACATCTCTCCCTTGGTCTCATGTCATTTATCGTTTCACTCAACATATGATGCCAGGGTCAAAATTATAAAAGATTTACTTGCTTTTTTCGTCGGCTTTTGATAGAGTCATGGCATGGTCTTGAACCTAGCACAATCATTTTCAAGGATAATCAGGAGGATTCCACCATGGAAGATAAGACAAACCAGTATGAGGAAGAACACGATACCATTACTCTGACCTTTGAGGACGGCTCTGAGCAGGAGTGTTTTGTTTGGGGCTTTGTAGAGGTAGATGGTCAGTCCTATATCTCCCTGCTGCCGATGGATGAGGTAGACGAGGAGGAAAGCGGCTGCTATCTTTATCAGTATGACGAGGATGCCGATGGCAATCCCATCCTGGGCTACATCTCTGACGATGCTGTCCTGGATCGTGTCGTGACAGCTTTCGATAACCTCTTTGAGGAAGAGACTCCGGAATATGACGAGATCGTTTCCGAGGAGGATATGTAACACTTTCATGATGCAATATTGCGGAAATTGCGTAGCTATGAAGCAATATGTGGCATCAGTTGTTTTCAAAACGCAAAGATGCCTGGAGGAAAAATACTTGCTCCAGGCATCTTTTTAATTCTGCTCCCAGCTTAGGATTCTATCTGCAGAAGATCTTTCTCCCACAAGAATTTTGTTGACATGATACATCTTTTATCCGGGAACTGTATGGTCACCAGATCCCCTTCTTGTTTCACGATAATTCCCTTGCCAAACTTTTTGTGAATGACTCCGATTCCTTCTCCCAGAGAATCACAAAATTCTCCATAGGGCTGTAAAACCCTCTTGCCTTTCACCTGTACATCTCTTCCCTGTACCTTCTTTGCCTGTGGGTTTTGGGTTTGCACACCTTTGATTTCAGGAGCTTCTAACAAGTCTGTAATGAAAACAGAAGACGGAGGAGTACGAAACAGAATCAGGTTATCCTTCGCTCTGGTTACGCCTACATAGAAAAGCCTGCGCTCCTCCTCATAGTGCTCTTGCTCGGCATTGATTTGATTTCGTTTATATTCCTTGTTTTTCTTTTGTTTTCCAGTTTTTTCCGGAATCTGATCCGGAAAAATTCCATCTGCCACATCCAGAAGATACACCGTGTGATACTCCAATCCTTTACTGGCATGGATGGTGGACAGGATAAACGGACAGGCCGGGTCATTTACTTTTTCTCGGATTGTCTCCTGCAGCACTCCCAGCCGCTCTACAAATTTCTGGGGTGAGGTCTCCCTGGCAGCCAAGATTCTCAAAATGAACAACTTGCCATCCCCGATTCCTGCCCGCTCCAAATATTCCCCATATCCCATGTAATGAACAATCCGGTAAATGGCTTTATCTGCCGGCTCCTCCAGCATATTCTGCAAATGAGTCTGTATGGTTTTGATACTTCCTATGGTGTACCCAGGCAGCTTGCCATAGCGAATGGCCGCCTCCAATACGGATATTCGTTTCTCTTCTGCTATCTCCGCAAAAGAAAGGGCATTCTGTTTGTTGATATAGAGATTCAGTTTATAATAGATCTGCAGAAACAGCTGTGTATCTCTGGGATTCATGGCATATCTAATAATATTTTGGATATCCAGCACCACACGATGGGTAAAAAATGTCAGTTCTCCCCTTCTCATCCCATAGGGAATCCCTTTTCGCTCCAGCAAATCAATCAACGGCAGTGCGCTCTCGTGATCACGAAACAATACTGCTGTTTCTTCCTGACAATTCTCGGCTACCTTTTCCAGATAACTGTATTGAGCAGCTCTGCTCTTTAAGGAAACCACCCGAATATCGGTTCCAGCCCTGCGGGATGACCGCATATGCTTGGTATGCCGGAAGACATTTTTTTGAATAAATCTGTCTGCCGCTGCCACAATCTTTGCATTGGAGCGAAAATTTTCTTCCATCAAAAGAACCCGGGCACCGGGATGATCTGTCTCGAAGGATAACAGGGCTTTCGGATAGGCTGCGCGAAATCCGTAAATACTCTGATCTTCATCTCCCACCATAAATAAGTTTCCCTCACTGCCTGCCAGCAGGCTAATGATTCCATGCTGAATTTTTGAGGTGTCCTGGGCTTCATCTACACAGATATAGGGATATTGTCTTTGAAAATACTGCAGCGTCTCCGGGCTTTTTCTCAGTATGGTGTATGCGTAGGTCATCTGGTCGTCATAATCCATCCATCCCTGATGTCTCATTTCCTCCACATACCTTTGATAGATCTGAGAAATTCTGATCTCCACCTCCGGCTCTTTTTCCAGCATTTTGATTTCATCCTTGGTAAGCATACTGTTTTTTATGTAGGTAATCAGAGTGCGGACTGTTTTCAAGTCACTTTCCGTAGGATAGGTTTTTTCCACCTGTTGATATAGGGAGGAAAGCATTGTCGAAATTCTTTTTTCATCCGTTACCAGCTGGAATGGATTCTTTCCGATTTTTCTTCCATAATAGCTGATGATTCTGGCGCAAATTCCGTTGATGGTACGAAACTCCAGTCGTTCTCCTAATTCATTTCCGAAATATGTTTGGAAACGGTTTGCCATATCATGGGTTGCCGCCACCGTATAGGTAAGGGTCAGAATCCGTTCCGGCTGTATGCCGCAACAATAAATCATGTAGCCCAATCGGGTCACCAGCACTGTGGTCTTGCCGCTTCCGGGAACCGCCAGCAAAAGAACCGGACCCTGAACCGTCTGCACTGCCGACAGCTGTTGTTCATTGAGTGGGATAGGGAACGCATTCCGAAATTCATCCAAAGTCATCATATGGTAAGTCCTTACTCCTTCTGTAGTCTCCAAAATCTCCGTTTTTTCTTCTTTTCATCCTGAGGTTTTTCCGTTTTCAGCAACCCTGCTTCTCTCACAAAACGGGAAACCTCCTGTGTTTTCTGGAATCGTTCTTTGGTCCAGCTGATATGAAGAGATTCCCCTGTACGAGTCATTGCTACATAAAACAATCTTCGTTCTTCCTCCATCTCCTGGAGAGAAACTGCCTGCTGATACGGCAGTATCCCCTCATTGGCATCTATGATGAATACAACAGGATATTCCAGCCCTTTTGCCCCATGGATGGTCATGAGATTGACCCCTGTATCCTCTGTGGAGGCTTCTGTCTTGTCTTTCGTTTCCGGAGTTTTGTTTTTCTCCTCCTGTATCAACTGATCCACATAGCGAAGCCATTCCCTACTGCTTCTGCACCCATCTGTGGTTTCATGAATCCATTCTGCCAGCTCTTCCAGGCCGCCTTCCCCCTGGCTGTCCATCTGCCTTAAATAGGCATCATATCCCATGTGGCGGCGCAAATACTGAATGGCGGCATAGGGTGCCGTCCGTCCCAGCACCGTTAAATCGTAGGATAACCGATCCATGATACGGGCCTTGCGAGGGTCTCCCTGACACTCTTCCAACAGATGATCTATGGTAATGGGCTCCTGTCCCAGGCTGCTGCGGCTGATATACCGTTCCGGGTGACAGATGACCCTCAGCCAATGAGCTCTTTTGGAACTGCCTGCTGCCACAGCCAGATATGCATAAAAATCCTGGCAAATCCAGTGGGTAAACCAGCTGCCTGTATTTCCCTTTACCGTATAGGGAATGCCTCTCTCTTCCATCCATCGGATCAGCTGCATGGGGTTGCGGTTGGTTCGATAGAGAACTGCCATATCCTTATAAGACATTCCTCCCTGGTGGTAGGCTTGCATTTGATTCAGAATGGCCTGATTTTCTTCTTTCAGGGTGCCGTATTCATCCGCAGTTATCGTCGGCGGATTTTCTTTCTGTTCCGGACACTGTTTCCGCCCTGCCACGATCTCTTTTGGCATACGGTTCTTATTCCGGGAAATCAGCCTGCCAGCGGCCTCCACCACTTCTGCCGGGCAGCGATAGTTGATATTTAACCGATAAACCTCTGCATAGGGATACACTTCCAGAAAGGCCTTCATCCGATCCGGTGAGGCTCCTCGAAAGCCATAAATAGACTGATCATCATCTCCTACTGCCATGACATTATTCTGGGGAGCCGCTAATAGCTGTGCCAGTTCGCATTGAATCGGATTGCTGTCCTGATATTCGTCAATGAGCAAATATTCACAGCGTTCCTGCCAGATTTGAAGAATATCCGGCTTCTCCTTTAACAGCGTCAGACAACACAGGAGCATATCGTCAAAATCCAGTTTTTTTCTGGAATCAAGAATTTTCTGGTATTCATAAAACAGCCTTTGAAATTCCTGAGGGTCGCAGCTTACAGAGGCATAGGCTTCCGGCTTTTTTCCCTCTCCTTTTACCTGGCTGATTTCCTGTAAAACCTCCTGGTACCACCCTTCCCGATCATGATGAATACCGGTAGCATGGGATACCTCCTCTAAAATTGCCTGCTTCTCACCGTTTTTCAAAACACTGGTGCCGTCATACTCTCCACTATAGCGCAAAATCTGAAAGGCAACCGAATGAAAGGTGCCAAATCTCACCTGACCTGCCACACCCGGACCCAGCTGTTCCTTGTTATTTGATGAGCTGCTGTATTCTTCTATTCTCTTGAAAAAACGCTCCCGCATTTCTGCGGCGGCAGCACGAGTAAAGGTAAGCACCATAATATTGCCAGCCGGAATCCCTTTTTCCAGGAGACGGCATATTCGCTCTACGATCACTGTGGTTTTCCCGGAACCTGGGCCGGACAGCACCAGGCAGGGATTTTCCATATGACGGATTGCTGCCTGTTGTCCTTCATTCAAATTGCACTGCATGGTGATTTTCCACTGTCCTGTGAGATGTGAACAGAGGATGAGACAAGTCTGCCTTGTCTCATCCTTTTCATAAAAGATAGGTGATTATTTTGTCAGTTTTACGATAGCGGCATCGATTCGAGCCAGGGTCTCCTCTTTGCCCAATACTGCCATGATCTCAGTGGCACCTGCCGGTGTCATCTGCTTGCCGGACAAGGCGGTACGGATGGGCCACATAATAAAGCCTACCTTATATCCCTTTTCCTCGCCAAATGCTTTCAGGGCCTCATACAAGGCATCATTGGAGTAGTCATTCTGAGATGCCAGGAGAGGTCTTACCTCCTTTAACAGAGCCAGGGAGCTTTCCTCATTGGTCTTCATCTTCTTATGGGTGTACATGGAGCTGTCATACTCCGGTACCTCCTCAAAGAAGTCAATCTGATCCTTGATATCCGGGAAGATCTCGATACGAGTCTTTACCATCTGGGCAATGGTCCGCAGATCTACATCCCGATGAATCACTTCCTTCAGATAAGGCTCTGCCATCTCATAGAATTTTTCAAAGTCCATGGCCTTGATATATTCGCCGTTCATCCACTTCAGCTTGGTATAATCGAATACGGCAGGGGACTTGGACATATGACGATAGTCAAACTTGGCAATCAGCTCATCCAGGGACATAATCTCCTGGTTATCCTCAGGGCTCCAGCCTAACAGGGCTACAAAGTTTACAATGGCCTCTGTCACAAAGCCCTGCTCCAGCAAATCTTCAAAAGAGGAATGACCGCAGCGCTTGGACAGCTTCTTATGTTCCTCATCTGTAATCAGGGGACAATGGACATAGGTAGGTACTTCCCATCCAAAGGCCTCATAGAGACGGTTATACTTAGGAGAGGAGGATAGATACTCATTTCCTCTCACTACATGAGTGATTCCCATGAGATGATCATCTACTACATTGGCAAAATTATAGGTGGGGTAACCATCAGACTTAATGAGGATCATGTCATCCAGCTCTGCGTTGTCTACTGTAATATCCCCATATATCTCATCGTGGAAGGTAGTGGTTCCTGTGTTAGGATTATTCTGACGAATCACGTAGGGCTTGCCTGCTGCCAGGTTCGCCTCCACTTCTTCCTTGTTTAAATGCAGACAGTGCTTATCATACACAGTGATTTCCTTGCCTGCTACCTCAGTGCGGAGGGAATCCAGCCGTTCCTTATCGCAGAAGCAATAATATGCCTCTCCTTTTTCAATCAATTTTTTGGCATATTCCAGATAAATGCCGGAAGCCTGACGCTCACTCTGGACATAGGGGCCGCAGCCGCCGTCCTTATCCGGTCCCTCATCATGGATCAGTCCGGTCTCCTGGAGAGTGCGATAGATAATATCTACAGCGCCTTCCACATAGCGCTCCTGATCGGTATCCTCGATACGAAGCAGGAAATCTC